>NZ_JAHBDP010000034.1:0-4354 GCF_019956495.1 Pseudomonas sp. BF-B-26
GTGTCAGGCAACATCAATGGTGACTGACACACCGCTTTCGCGAGCAAGCCCGCTCCCACAGGTTTTGTACCCTGTGGAGGTACCTCCTTGGAGGAATAGGCTCACCGGGGATTCCGGTTCAGGCTTTATCCCATACCCTCATTCACGGGAAGGCTTGGATATGGCCCATCTGGCGCAACGCACGTTTGAACCCCTGAACATCGCCGTGCTGACCATCAGCGATACGCGCACCTTTGACACCGACACCTCGGGGCAGACCCTGACGGATTTGCTGCAAACGGCCGGGCATGTATTGATCGACCGTGACCTGGTCAAGGACGACATTTATCAGATCCGCGCCAAGGTCTCTCACTGGATCGCCGACCCTCAGGTTCAAGTGATATTGATGACCGGCGGCACCGGCTTCACCGCGCGCGACAACACACCGCAAGCGGTTTTGCCGTTGCTGGACAAACACGTGGAAGGCTTCGGTGAACTGTTCCGTCAGGTGTCCCTGGCTGAAATCGGCATGTCCAGTCTGCAGTCACGGGCATTGGCCGGGATGAGCAATGGCGTGTTGGTGTGCTGTGTTCCGGGCTCGCCCGGCGCGTGTCGAACTGCCTGGAACCAGATCCTGCTCGAACAATTGGACAGCCGCACCGGCCCGTGCAATTTCGCCCCGCATTTGAAACCGCAAGGGCAACGGGCCATCGACGCCTGCGAGACACGCTCATGACCGGCCGGGTGTGCGACCTCGGTAATCTGATGCCGGTGGACGAGGCCATCAGCCGTTTGCTGGACCAGGCACCGCCGCCGCCCCTGGCGCAAAAGATCGGTCTGGATCAAGCCTTGGGTCGGGTGCTGGCGGCGGACATTCATTCCCCCGTCAACCTGCCGGCCTGGGACAACAGTGCGATGGACGGTTACGCCCTCAGGGCCGCTGACCTGCCAGCGGACGGTGGCTACTTGCCGATTGGCGGACGAATTGCGGCGGGTGATCCGGCCTGTTCACCCTTGCTCGCGCAGCAGGCGGTACAGATTTTTACCGGCGCACCATTGCCGCCGGGTGCCGACACGGTGGTGCCGCAGGAACGCTGCCGAATCGATGGCGAGCGCGTCTGGTTTCCGCCCGTAAACGCTGGCGATCACGTGCGCAAGGAAGGTGAGGAGGTGCGCCGGGGAGATCTGTTGCTCCAGGCCGGTAAACGCCTGCGTGCGCAAGAAGTGGGGTTGCTGGCTGGCGCTGGCATTGCGCGGGTCGAGGTCTATCGCCCGTTGCAAGTGTGCTTGCTGAGCAGCGGCAATGAACTGCGTGAGCCCGGCGACTCGTTGGCGCCGGGGCAGATTTACAACAGCAATCGTTACTGCCTCGCGGCGTTGTTGAGCGGTTGGGGCGTGGAGGTGCATGACTATGGCGTGATGGCCGATGAGTTGGCCGCCAGCCGGCATGCCTTGAGCCTGGCGTCCTCGGAATGCGACCTGTTGTTGAGTTCCGGTGGCGTCTCGGTGGGTGAGGAAGATCACCTCAAACAGGCCATCGAGGAACTCGGCAGCCTGGATTTCTGGCGGCTGGCAATTCAGCCGGGTAAACCGCTGGCCTTCGGCGAAGTGGCCGGCAAACCGTGGATCGGCATGCCGGGCAATCCTTCAGCAGCGCTGATTACCGCGTTGGTGGTGGTGCGTCCGTTCCTGCTCAGGGCCCAGGGCGTGAAAGACGTATTGCCGGTGCCAATGACCGTGCCTGCCGGGTTCGACTGGTTGCAGCGCAACAAGCGTCGTCAGTACCTGCGGGCTCGACTGACGTCGGGTGCTGACGGCCAGTTGAGCGTGGAACTGCACCCTCAGCAAAGCTCGGCGATGTTGACCGCCGCGTGTTGGGCCGATGGGCTGGCGGTGATCGAGTGCGAACAGCAAGTGCTCAAGCACGACAACGTGATGTTCCTGTCCTTCGCCGACCTGATGCATTGATCGCAATTGATTGTCGTCAAGGCTCTGCCTGCCGGTCTCGCTAGACTGGCAGCGCGTTTTTCCATGAGGATTACCCATGCAACTGGTCTGCCCGGCAGGGAATCTGCCTGCGCTAAAAGCGGCGGTACGCGAAGGTGCCGATGCCGTTTATGTCGGCTTTCGCGATGACACCAATGCCCGGCATTTCGCGGGGCTGAACATGGACGACAAACAGTTCGACGCGGCGGTCGCTCACATCCGCCAGCATCAACGCAAACTCTATGTCGCGGTCAACACCTACCCGCAACCCAAGGGCTGGGAACGCTGGCAGCGGGCGGTCGATCGTGCCGCCGATTTCGGCGTGGATGCGCTGATCGCCGCCGACCCCGGGGTACTCAACTACGCCAGCCAGCGTTACCCGCAACTGGCGTTGCACCTGTCGGTACAAGGCTCGGCAACCCATGCCGCGGCGCTGGAGTTTTATGCGCAGCGCTACGGCATTCGTCGCGCGGTGCTGCCTCGGGTGTTGTCGTTGGCGCAGGTGCGCCAGGTCGCCGCGAGCAGCCCGGTGCCCATCGAAGTCTTTGGCTTCGGCAGCTTGTGCATCATGGCCGAAGGGCGCTGCCATCTGTCTTCCTACATTACCGGCGAGTCGCCGAACCTGTGCGGCGTTTGCTCACCGGCCAAAGCGGTGCGCTGGAGCGACGACGCCGACGGCTTAAGCGCGCGGCTCAGTGAAGTGCTGATCGACCGTTACACCCCTGATGAACCCGCCGGTTACCCGACCCTGTGCAAAGGCCGTTTCCTGGTCGGCGGCAAACGCTTTCACGCACTGGAAGAACCCACCAGCCTCGACACCCTGGACTTGCTGCCGGAATTGACGGCCATCGGCGTCGAGGCGGTCAAAATCGAAGGCCGGCAACGCAGCCCGGCCTATGTCGAACAAGTCACCCGCGTCTGGCGCGCGGCACTGGATGCCCATCGTGGCTCGCCGGGCAGTTTTCGGGTCAAGGAGGAATGGCGCAAGGTGTTGGCCGGTTTGTCCGAAGGCAGCCAGACCACCCTGGGTGCTTACCATCGATCATGGCAATGAGGGAGGCGACATGAAGCTCAGCCTTGGACCGGTCCTGTTTTATTGGGACAAAGAGCAACTCAGCAACTTTTACGCCGAGATGTCGGCCTTGCCCCTGGATGTGATTTACCTGGGGGAAACCGTGTGTTCTAAACGCCGGGCCTTTTCACTGGATCAATGGCTGGGGCTGGGGCGCGAGTTGCAGGAATGCAGCCAGGCGCAGTTGGTGATCTCCAGCCTGACGCTGATCGAAGCGGCCTCCGAACTCTCCAGCCTGCGGCGGCTGTGCGACAACGGCCAATTGTTGGTGGAAGCCAACGACATGGGCGCGGTGCAGCTCCTGGCTGAGCGCAAGTTGCCGTTCGTGGGCGGCCCGGCGCTGAATGTGTACAACGGTCATACGCTCGCGCAACTGCTGGACTGCGGGATGACCCGTTGGATGCCGCCGGTGGAATGCTCGGCGGCGCTGATTGGCGATGTGCTCGATCAAGTGCGCGAACTGGGCCGTGAGGTGCCGGAAGTCGAGATCTTTGCTTATGGGCATTTGCCGTTGGCCTATTCCGCACGCTGCTTCACCGCACGGGCGGAGAACCTGCCCAAGGACGACTGCCGGTTTTGCTGCCTCAACTACCCCGACGGCTTGCCGTTGACCAGTCAGGAAGGGCAGGCGCTGTTCACCATTAACGGTATTCAAACGATGTCAGCGGAGGTGACCAATCTGTTGGCGGATTACACCGGGCTGGTGGCCTGTGGCGCCGATCTGTTGCGTCTGAGCCCTCGCGCTCAGGGCATGGCCGAGGTGATTGAGGCCTATCAACGAGTTCGTTTGGGCGAGACTCCGCCGTTGTTCGTCGACGGTTGCAATGGCTACTGGCACGGCCAGGCCGGCATGTTGCGCGTCGAGGAGGTCGGCCTGTGTTGAATCGTAAAAAGTGGTTGTTGAAAGGCGCCGACCGGTTGTTGCCGCTGGTGCGCCGGGTGCCTTTTGCGGTGCAGCGTCTGGCGTTGCAGCAGGCGCTCAATCGCTGCCTCGCCGGGCCGTTGCGCGATGGCGAGTTTGAAGTGTTGCGTGGGCGTTGGTTGTGTTTGCGGATTCCGGACCTGGGGTTGTCGTGGTTCCTGACGTTGACGCGTGACGGATTGCGAATTGCTGAACGCGCCACGGCGCATGTGACCATCAGCGGTAACTGGCGCGAGTTTTTGTTGTTGGCGAGTCGTCAGGAAGATCCGGATACGTTGTTCTTTCGCCGGCGTTTGGTGATTGAGGGTGATACGGAGTTGGGGTTGGCGTTGAAGAACCTGATCGACAGTCTTGATCCTGATGTGTTGCCTGTGTGGTTGTGGCGCAATCTGGAG
>NZ_JAHBDP010000035.1:0-4251 GCF_019956495.1 Pseudomonas sp. BF-B-26
CGCGATGAACGATGACGCGGTGTATCAGTTAAACCGCGTCATCGTTCATCGCGGGCAAGCCTTGCTCCTACATTTGGCAGCATTACTGCCAGCCAAACCGGCGAACATAAAATCCTTTCACTGCCTGCGTCAGGCCCATGTACGCCAGCAGAATCACCGGCAGGAACACGAAGTACAGCGACGGCAGCGCCTGCAATTTGAAGTAGTGCGCCAGCGGTCCCATCGGCAGGAAGATGCCGACGGCCATGATGATTCCAGTCATCACCATCAGTGGCATCGCTGCGCGGCTTTGCAGGAACGGGATTTTCGGCGTGCGGATCATGTGCACGATCAGCGTCTGGGTCAGCAGCCCGACCACGAACCAGCCGGACTGGAACAGGGTTTGATGATCCGGGGTATTGGCATCGAAGACGTACCACATCAAGGCAAACGTGGTGATGTCGAAGATCGAGCTGATCGGCCCGAAAAACAGCATGAAACGCCCGACGTCCGCCGGCTGCCAGCGTTGTGGTGTTTTCAACATGTCCTCGTCGACGTTATCGAACGGGATGGCGATCTGCGAAATGTCATAGAGCAGGTTCTGCACCAGCAGGTGCATCGGCAGCATCGGCAGGAACGGGATGAACGCACTGGCCACCAGCACCGAGAACACGTTGCCGAAGTTAGAACTGGCAGTCATTTTGATGTACTTGAGCATGTTGGCGAAGGTCCGACGCCCTTCCAGCACGCCCTCCTCCAGCACCATCAGGCTTTTCTCCAGCAGGATGATGTCCGCCGCTTCCTTGGCGATGTCCACGGCGCTGTCCACCGAAATGCCGATGTCGGCGGTGCGTAGCGCTGGCGCGTCGTTGATGCCGTCGCCCATGAAGCCGACCACATGACCGTTGCCCTTGAGCAAACGCACGATGCGTTCCTTGTGCGACGGAGTGAGTTTGGCGAAGACGTTGGTGCTCTCCACCGCCACCGCCAGTTCGGCGTCGCTCATGCGTTCGATGTCGTTGCCCATCAGCAGGCCTTGTTGCTCCAGGCCGACTTCGCGGCAGATCTTCGCGGTCACCAGTTCGTTGTCGCCGGTCAGCACTTTCACGGCCACGCCGTGAGCGGCCAATGCCTTGAGCGCCGGCGCGGTGCTTTCCTTGGGTGGATCAAGAAACGCCACGTAACCGATCAGCGTCAGCGCCTGTTCATCCGCCAGGCTGTAGGTATCGCGCCCTTCACTCATTGGCCGTGCGGCAACGGCAACGACACGAAGTCCTTCGGCGTTGAACGATTCGGTGACCTGACGAATCCGCGCCAACAGTTCATCGCTCAGCGCTTCATCGACCTCGCCATGACGCACCCGCGTGCACACCGCCAGCACTTCTTCCACCGCGCCCTTGCAGATCAGCAGGTGCGAATGATCGCGCTCGGCAACCACCACCGACATGCGCCGGCGAGTGAAGTCGAACGGGATCTCATCGACCTTGCGAAACGCGGTGCCGACTTTCAGTTCACGGTGGACTTCCACGTGTTCGAGCACCGCCACGTCCAGCAGGTTTTTCAGGCCGGTCTGGTAGTAGCTGTTGAGGTAGGCCATTTCCAATACGTCATCGGAATCGTTGCCCCACACATCGACGTTACGCGCCAGGAAGATCTTGTCCTGAGTCAGGGTGCCGGTCTTGTCGGTGCACAGCACATCCATGGCGCCGAAGTTCTGGATCGCGTCGAGGCGTTTGACGATGACTTTCTTACGCGACAGGAACACCGCGCCCTTGGCCAGGGTCGAGGTGACGATCATCGGCAGCATTTCCGGGGTCAGGCCCACGGCAATCGACAGCGCGAACAGCAGCGCCTGGGTCCAGTCGCCCTTGGTGAACCCGTTGATGAACAGCACCAGCGGCGCCATGACGAACATGAACCGGATGAGCAGCCAGCTGACTTTGTTGACGCCCGTCTGGAATGAAGTGGGTGCGCGATCGGTAGCGCCGACCCGCTGGGCCAAGGCACCGAAATAGGTGTTATTGCCGGTGGTGAGGATCACCGCCATGGCCGTGCCGGACACCACGTTGGTGCCCATGAACAGGATGTTGTCGAGGTCCAGCGGGTTGCTGGTGTCACTGTCCTGCTGACGGGGGAATTTTTCCACCGGCATTGATTCGCCGGTCATCGCGGCCTGGCTGACGAACAAATCCTTGGCGCCGATCACCCGGCAATCGGCGGGAATCATGTCGCCGGCCGAGAGCACGATCAGGTCGCCTGGCACCAGTTGCTTGATCGGCAGCTCGGTGCGCGACGCATCCCGACGCAACACCGTGGCGGTGTTGCTCACCATCGCCTTGAGCGCGTCGGCGGCCTGGTTGGATTTGGTCTCCTGCCAGAAGCGCAGCAAGGTCGAGAGCACCACCATGGAGAAAATCACGATGGCGGCTTTCATGTCTTCGGTCAGCCAGGAGATGACCGCGAGCAAGGTCAGCAGCAGGTTGAACGGGTTCTTGTAGCAGTGCCACAAGTGGGTCCACCAGGGCAGAGGCTGTTCGTGCTCGACTTCGTTGAGGCCGTATTGCACGCGCAGTGCATCGGCTTCGAGTTCGCTCAGGCCATCGGTGTGGCTGCCGAGGTTGTTCAGCAGTTGGCCGATGTCGCTGTTGGCGGCGCTCACCAGGGTTTGCGCCAGGGTGGGCGGCACCTCGCGGCTGACCGTGGTGTCGGTGAAGTTTTCCAGCAGCGCCAGGCGACGGAAGTGTCGGGCGATGTGGCGCGTGCGCAGGAATCCGGCGAAGAATTCTTTGAGCAGGGTCAGGTTCATGGCAGTTCCCCCAGGGTCAGCCGGGAAACCGTCGAGCAGGCGTGTCGATACGCCGCGATGGCGACACAAAGTCGAACATCACGCACGGTTCAGCGTCGATGAGAGTGACGTCGGGACACGGACCAGGACTGGCCGAGATCGGGATGCCGCTGCTCGCTTTTGGGCGAGACAACGGCAAAAAAGGTTGCGCGTTATCTTGCCGGGAAGGTGCCGGTTATCGAAACCGGCCGACTACTGTCACTCGAACAAGTACCCACTGTGGGTCTCCGCTATTGATTGAAAACGCGCGAAGCTTACGCCCCGATTTCTGCAGAGTAAACGATGCAAAGCCGTGTGGAGGGGGAATTGCGGGGTTCTTCAGGAAGGGTTCAGGATTCTGGATTTGTGCTGTTCTTCAGGGCCTCTTCGCGAGCAAGCCCGCTCCCACAGTCGATCTTCAGTGAACACAGAATCTGTATACGACCGAGACCAAATGTGGGAGCGGGCTTGCTCGCGAAGGCGGTGTGTCAGGCAACAATGTTTTTGACTGTGCCATCGCCTTCGCGAGCAAGCCCGCTCGCACAGGGATTGAGTGACGTCTGGGATTGCGTCAGGCGCTGGCGGCCATGGCATGCCGCCGATGATGAACGTCCAGTTGATCCTTGATCACCCGCAACACCTTGGCTTCGTGTTCATGGATAAAGAAGTGCCCGCCCGCCAGCATGTCCACCGAGAAACTGCCACGGGTTTCCTTGCTCCAGCCGATCAACTGTTCGGTGGTGGTGCGATCAGCTTTGCCGCCGAGCACATGAATCGGGCACTTGAGCAACGGGCGCTGTTGCGGTTCGAAACGTCCGCACAACAGAAAGTCCGCACGCAGCACCGGCAGCGTCAGGCTCATCAGTTCTTCGTTGGCCAGCACCTCTTCACGGGTGCCGTTGAGGGTGCGCAATTGCTCGATCAATTCAGCATCGGTTTTGGGCTCGGCGAAACCCCGGTCGTAGTCAGCCCGCAGTGTCGGTGCAGCCGTCCCCGAAGCAAACAGCGCCACCGGTTCCGGGCAGCCCAGCGAGCGAAACGCGTGGGCCATCTCACAGGCGAGTAACGCGCCAAGGCTATGACCGAACAACGCGTACGGCGTCTTGAGCGTGGCTTTTTGTTCCTGCGCAAGTTGCAGCGCCAGGCGCCGCATGTCGGTGTGCAAGGGTTCGCCAAACCGGGCGCCCCGTCCCGGGAGTTCCACGGGTTGCAGCTTGAGCCACTCCGGCAGTTTGCGCCGCCAGCGGCTGTAGACCATGGCACTCGCGCCCGAATAGGGCAGGCAGAGCAATGTCAGCTGGGTCACCGGGTTTACCTCAGAAAGTTGTCTGTTAAGAGAACGGATGAGGCAGGTCTTGAATTAGTCGAAGATCCCATGTGGGAGCGGGCTTGCTCGCGAATGCGGTGGGTCAAACAACATCAACGTTGACTGACACACCGCATTCGCG
>NZ_JAHBDP010000036.1:0-3977 GCF_019956495.1 Pseudomonas sp. BF-B-26
AGCGGACTGTCAGTCAGCGATGATGTCGACTGAAAGTCCGCTTTCGCGAGCAAGCCCGCTCCCACAGTTTTATTGCGGTGTTTCAGGGGTTACAGCAATTCGAAGCTCTGCTGCGTCACGTCCTGAGAATCCAGGCCGATCTCCACATTGAACTTGCCCGGTTCTGCCGCGTACTTGAGCTGGGTGTTGTAGAACTTCAGGTCATCCTCGGTGATGGTGAAGTGCACGACTTTCTGTTCGCCGGCCTTGAGCATGATTTTCTGGAAGTTCTTCAGCTCCTTGAGCGGGCGGATCATCGAGCCGGTCACGTCCTGGATGTACAACTGCACCACGGTTTCGCCGTCACGCTTGCCGGTGTTTTTCACCATGACGCTGGCGTCGAGCTTGCCGGTTTTGTTCAGTGTGGTCGACGACAGCGCCATGTCGCTCAGGCTGAAATCGGTGTAGCTCAGACCGAAGCCGAACGGGAACAGGGGACCTGTGGTGTCATCGAAATACTGCGAGGTGTAGTTGCCCGGTTTGCCCGGCGTGAACGGCCGGCCAATGCTCAGGTGGTTGTAGTAGGTCGGAATCTGGCCTACCGAACGCGGGAAGGTGATCGGCAATTTGCCCGACGGGTTGTAGTCGCCAAACAGCACGTCGGCGATGGCGTTGCCGCCTTCGGTACCGGTGAACCAGGTTTCCAGGATCGCGTCGGCCTGTTCCTTCTCTTCGAGAATCGTCAGCGGACGGCCGTTCATCAATACCAACACCAACGGTTTGCCGGTGGCCTTCAGGGCCTTGATCAAATCGCGCTGGTTGGCCGGGATGTTCAGGTCGGTGCGGCTCGACGATTCGTGGGACATGCCACGGGATTCGCCCACTGCTGCCACCACCACATCGGCATCCTTGGCGGCTTTCACCGCTTCGTCGATCAGCACTTGGGCCGAGCGCGGATCGTCCACCACTTCCGGTGCGTCGAAGTTGAGGAAGTTCAGGTAATCCAGGACCTTCTTGTCGCTGGTGATGTTGGCGCCACGGGCGTAGATCAGCGTCGATTGCGCGCCCAGTGCCGTGGTCATGCCGTCGAACAGGGTCACCGATTGCGCGGGCTTACCGGCGGCGGCCCAGCTGCCCATCATGTCGATCGGTGCCTTGGCCAGCGGGCCGACAAGGGCGATTTTCGCGGTTTTCTTCAGCGGCAGGGTTTCGCCCTGGTTCTTCAGCAACACCATGCTGCGACGCGCGACATCACGGGCCTCGGCGCGGTGCAAGCGGCTTTCGGCGTACGTGTCGGCCGGATCATCCTCAGCCTTGCCGATGCGCAGGTACGGGTCCTTGAACAGGCCCATGTCGTACTTGGCGGCGAGCACTTCACGCACGGCGTTGTCGATGTCGCTTTGCTGGATCTCACCCGCCTTCAACAGCCCCGGCAGCTCTTTGCCGTAGAGGGTGTCGTTCATGCTCATGTCGATGCCAGCCTTGATCGCCAGCTTCGCGGCTTCGCGACCGTCACGGGCAACGCCGTGTTTGATCAACTCGAAAATCGCCCCGTGGTCGCTGACGGCCAGGCCTTTGAAGCCCCATTGCTTGCGCAACAGGTCGTTCATCAGCCAGGTGTTGGCGGTGGCCGGCACGCCGTTGATCGAGTTCAACGCGACCATTACCCCGCCAGCACCGGCGTCGATAGCCGCACGGTACGGTGGCAGGTAGTCCTGGAACATCTTGACCGGGCTCATGTCGACGACGTTGTAGTCGCGACCGCCCTCGACCGCGCCATACAGGGCAAAGTGCTTGACGCTGGCCATGATGCTGTCGGCCGCGTTCGCGCCCGTGCCCTGGAAGGCTTTGACCATGACGCCGGCGATGCGCGACACCAGGTACGTGTCTTCACCGAAGCCTTCGGAAGTCCGGCCCCAGCGCGGGTCGCGGGAGATGTCGACCATCGGCGCGAAGGTGATGTCGAGGCTGTCCGCCGCGGCTTCCTTGGCGGCGATGCGCCCGGACAGGCCGATGGCGTCCATGTCCCAACTCGAGGCCAGGGCTATCGGAATCGGGAAAATGGTGCGATGGCCGTGGATCACGTCATAGGCGAAGAACATCGGGATCTTCAGCCGGCTGCGCATGGCCGCGTCCTGCATCGGACGGTTTTCCGGGCGGGTGATCGAGTTGAACGTGCCACCAATATTGCCGGCAGCGATTTCCTTGCGGATCAGCTCCCGAGGCATTTCCGGGCCGATGCTGATCAGGCGCAACTGGCCGATCTTTTCATCGAGGGTCATTTGCTTCATCAGGTTGCTGATGAACGCGTCCTTGTTTTCCAGAGGAGCGGGCGTCGTGGCGGCCAATACGTTATGACTGGCCAGGCTGACGAACAGGCCCAGCAAACACAGCTTCTTCATGAATAGTTTTCTCAAAAGCCTAAACGGCAGTGAATACGCGCCGGTCAGCCAAAATTTAGGGAGCGACTATTGTTGTTCAGGTAAATGCAGCACACTTCTGCGTGTTTTCGCGCTGGGGCATCTTTTAGCCCATTGGCTCGATGCAATCCAGTGGCGGCGGCAGATTATGCCCCAAGAGCCGGGTTCAAAGTTCGAAGGTTGTTTTTCAACGGAATGTGCAAGGGAGCATCAACCAGATGAATGTACGACACCACTATCGGTCGAGCCTGCAAGTTGCAGCCTTGATGTTGCTGACCACACTGCTGGCCGGCTGCGGCATCAACACGATTCCGACCCTCGACGAACAGGCCAAGGCTGCCTGGGGCCAGGTGCAGAACCAGTACCAGCGCCGCGCCGACCTGATTCCCAACCTGGTGGAAACCGTCAAGGGCTACGCCAAGCACGAAGAAGAAACCCTGACCGCCGTGGTTGAAGCCCGGGCCAAGGCCACTTCGATCCAGGTCGATGCCAAAACCCTGGATAACCCGGAAAAACTCAAACAGTTCCAGCAGGCCCAGGATCAACTGACCGGTGCCTTGAGCCGTTTGATGGTGGTGTCCGAGCGTTACCCGGACCTCAAGGCCAACCAGAACTTCCTGGCGTTGCAATCGCAACTTGAAGGCACCGAGAACCGCATTGCCGTGGCGCGCCGGGACTTCATCCTCGCCGTGCAGAAATACAACACGGAACTGCGGACCTTCCCCGGTCGCCTGTGGCACTCGGTGATGTACAGCGATTTGCCGATCCGCGAAACTTTCGAGGCCACCAGCCCCGATGCGGAAAAAGCGCCTCAAGTGAAGTTCCAGTAAGCGCCGGTATGGGCTTGAAGCGTCACCAAGGACGAGGTTGCCAATGCGTGCGTTGAAAGTTGGCCTGGTGCTGTTGCTCTGGGTGTTTGCCCTGACGGCCCAGGCTGCGTTGAAGTTTCCGGAACTGACCGGGCGGGTGGTCGATAACGCCCAGATGATCGAGCCTGCGGTGCGTGAGCAGCTGACGCAACAGCTTCAGGCCCATGAAAAAGCCACCGGTGAGCAGCTGGTGGTGGTCACGCTGCCGGATTTGCAGGGTACCGACATTGCGGACTTCGGTTATCAACTGGGGCGCTACTGGGGTATTGGCCAGAAGGACAAGAACAACGGTGCATTGCTGATCGTCGCGCGCGATGATCGCAAACTGCGGATTGAAGTCGGTTATGGCCTGGAAGATCGGCTGACCGATGCGCAGAGCTCGGTGATCATCAATCAGGTGATCACCCCGGCGTTCAAGACCGGTAACTTCAGCAAGGGCATCAGCGACGGGGTCGCGGCGATGCTCGTGGTGCTGGGCGGCAATCCACTGGATGAGCCGTCCACGGTGTATGACTCCGGCGGCAATCAGGAAAGCGACTTCGTCTCACGGCATCCGGGGATCTTCGTGTTTCTGGTGATGCTGTTGATCCTGACGGTATTTGTCTGCCAGATGCTCGGGATCCTGCCCAGCGGCGGCGGTCGAGGCGGTTCTAGCGGCGGATTCGGCGGTGGAGGTTTTGGTGGTGGCGGTGGAGGCGGGGGCTTCAGC
>NZ_JAHBDP010000037.1:0-3896 GCF_019956495.1 Pseudomonas sp. BF-B-26
CGCGAATGCGGTCTAACATTCAACATTTCTGTTGTCTGACACACCGCTTTCGCGAGCAAGTCGGATCGCCGCACCGCCGCTCCCACATTTGGTCCGTATTTCAACCACACTTCGCGAGGTTTCATCGGATGAGAATCCTCGGCTTCTTCTGCCTTCTCCTGACCTTGAGCGGCTGCAGCTCGCTGCTGTTCTACCCCGAGCCCGGCCAGCTGTTCACCCCGGAAAAAGCCAAACTCGAATACCGCGACGTCACCTTGACCACCGCCGATGGCCTCAAGCTGCACGGCTGGTGGTTGCCGGCCAAACAAGGGGTCGAGGTCAAAGGCACGGTGCTGCATTTGCACGGTAACGGCGGCAATCTGCCCATGCACCTTGGGGGCAGTTGGTGGTTGCCGAAAGAAGGGTATCAAGTGCTGCTGGTGGACTATCGCGGCTACGGGCTGTCCGAAGGCAAACCGAGTTTGCCGGCGATCTATCAGGACATCGACGCCGCGTTCAAATGGCTCGACCAGGCACCGGAGGTCAAGGGCAAGCCGCTGATCTTGCTCGGCCAGAGCCTCGGCGGTTCGATGGCCGTTCACTATCTCGTTCAACACCCCGAACGACAAAAGCAACTCAAGGCCTTCGTGCTTGACGGCGTGCCCGCCAGTTATCGCAGTGTCGGCCGCTTTGCGTTGAGTAACTCATGGGTTTTCTGGACGTTCCAGGTGCCGCTGTCCTGGCTGGTGCCGGACGGTGACAGCGCGATCAACTCCATGGCGCAACTCAATGGCGTGCCGAAACTGATCTACCACAGCATCGACGATCCGATCGTGCCCCTTTCCAACGGCATCCGTCTGTATCAAGCTGCGCCGCCGCCGCGGGTGCTGCAACTGACCCGTGGCGGTCATGTGCAGACGTTCGCCGACCCGGTCTGGCGCAAAGTCATGCTGCGTTTTCTCGATGACCCGCAGCATTTCAACGGTCTGCGCCGCCTGGGTGAAGTCCCGAATTACCCGGCGCCGAAAAATTCTGAAGATGAACCACCAGAGAGTCCGCAATGAGTGAAGAACGTAACGCCATCCCGCTGATCATCACCGGTATCTGCAGCATCCTCGGCACTGTCGGAGCCCTGTGGTTCTACGGCTACCTGCACTTCGCCAAACCCGAAGATGCGCTGCTGCTCAGCGACTTCACCATGCTCAAGACGGTGCCGGGCGAAGACTACAAAGTCTCCCTGGAACCGGCCTCGCAAGTCGCGCAGTGCATCGATGGCGTGCTGGTGATGTTCGACACCGAACAGAAAGGCCTGAGCGGCGTGTTGGTCAACAACAAGAAAAAAGCGGTGCGCTGCATGGGCGAGGAAACCCCGCAGAAGCTCGAGCAATAACCCAACTCATACAAAATTTTGTGACCACCAAAGATCCAATGTGGGAGCGGCGGTGCGGCGATCCGACTTGCTCGCGAAAGCGGTGTGTCAGTCAACAGAGATGTTGAGTATTAAACCGCTTTCGCGAGCAAGCCCGCTCCCACAGGGGGGGGTGTTTGCCAAACAGAAAGCCCCGCCTGATCTGATCAGGCGGGGCTTTTGTGTTTCAGCAGGCGATGCTTAGTTCGAGCTGACCGCCGAACGCGGGATCACCGGCTGGTTGTCGTTGGAAATGGTCACTTCCACCCGACGGTTCATCGCACGGCCCGAGACGCTGCTGTTCTCGGCCACCGGGTATTCCTTGCCGTAACCCTGCGCCACGATGCGCGCCGGATCAACGCCCATTTTCACCAGCGCCATGCGCACGGAACCGGCACGTCGCTCGGACAGCGACTGGTTGTGGTTTGCGGCGCCCGTGCTGTCGGTGTAGCCCTCAACGATCACCTTGCGATCAGGGTTTTCCGAAAGGAACTGCGCCAGTTTGTTGATATTCACCAGACCGCTGGACTTCAGGTCAGCCCTGTCAGTGGCAAACAGCACATCACCGAACGTCACCAAGGTACCGCGATCAGTCTGCTTGGCGTTCAGGCTGTCCTGTAATTGCTTGATCTGCGCGTCGCGGGCATCCAGACGAGCCTGGGCACGCTGCGCGGAAGCATTTTTCAGATTGGCTTCGGCGTTGCGCAGGGCGATGGTCTGCTTCGCCACTTCAACACGTTGATTGGTCAGGTAAGCCAGTTGATCGACCTTGGCCTGGTCTTCTTTGTCCTGGTAAGCCTTGTCGGCCTTGTCCAGGTAATCGCTGGCTTCCTTGGTTTCCAGCGCCGCGACTTTACTGGCTTGCGGGTTGGTTTGCAGGCCGGTGTAGTTGCTGCGGGCCTGTTCCAGGTTCGCGTTCGGCGGCGTGGAGCAGGCGGCCAGTGCAACGCTTGCGGCCAGCAGGGCAGGGATCATCAATTGTTTACGGGTCATGGTTTCGTCCTTTTAATCGAGTAAGAAGTGCGTCGTGCCGGCCGTTTATTGAACGGTGCGCTGGCTTTCCTGACGCAGTTCTTGAACACCTTTCTGAGAGTCCTTCACAGCCTGTTCAGCTTTGATCGCCTGGGCTTTGCGCTCAGCCACGCGAGCGTCCCACTCGGCCTGTTCGGCCAGGACTTTGGCTTCGTCATACTTTTTGTCGTGCAGGGCGATTTCGGCTTGTTTGAGCTTGTCCTGCGCGGACTTCATTTCCACTGCCGCGAATTCGGTACCGCCGGCACTGACGGCGCTGTTGACCGCCGATTCCGTCACGGCGAATTGCTCGCTTGGCGGATTACCGGCACAACCGGCCAGAACGAGGCTGCTGCCGATGGCCAGTGCAGCCAGTTTCAGGCTACGCAGGGGGGGGAACGAGGATTTGGCAGTTCGGGTTTTCATGGTCTTCAACTCCATTGGAATAACTCCTGAAAAACTTAAAAATCCATCCTGGGTATGGAGCCGCAACCTTCAATTTCCGTGGGTGTTTTGAAACGGCCGTCCCAGGCGTGGTTAATGGGTGTGACCCGTGGCGTTTTTCGAAAGTTCAGAGAATATGGCCCATTGCCCGAAAAACTTTGACCGAACGGACAAGGCTCTCACTCTGGAACTTTGGCGATGTGCAGCGCTATCCCCGACCTTTTTTCGGTGGGTAATACGCAGTTTTTGAAGGGAACAGCAACTTATGTGGGAGCGAGCCTGCTCGCGAAAGCGGTCGTTCAGTCAACCTGATGTTGAATGCGCTGACGCCTTCGCGAGCAGGCTCGCTCCCACAGGTTCATATCGGTTGGGATCAGTGTTTCTGTTTGTCGTCGACGGCCGACAAATCGTGCAAATGACGACGGGACAATGCGAGAAAACGGGGAGTCGGACCGATGTCTTCGTACAGCGGATCACCTTCTTCGTCGGTGGCCACGACGGTCGAGCCCTTGACGTACGGGAAGCTTTTTTCGAGCTCTTCCAGGGCGGCGCCGATCAGTTCGCCGAGCAGTTCTTCGGGCTGCCGTTTGGGGTACATCTCGATAATGGCTGCCAGCCGTGCGGCGGCCTCTACATCCAGATGAATCGAGTATCCGGTGTCGGTCAGACGACCCTTGGCGTTTTCTTCCCAGTGATGGGCAAGCTCGCGGATTTTCATAGTGACCTCAATGCGCACCTGCTCGTGGCAGGCAGTGTCAGTGTCCGGCAATCGCCGGTGGCAGCCTTTGTACGGCTTATTCTTCAGACTAGCTTTAACGCCCAAGGTTTAAAGTCCCTTCGTCGTCTTATGGCGCTGGGGGGGGCATTGGGGGGATTGGGTGTATATCCGTTTTTGCGGTGATGGCGGCTGGCGGTTTCGCTTTTACAGCCAGCCCTTTCAAGGTCTTCGTTTAAACTCTCCCAAAATTCCAGTCAGGGTGACGAAAACGATGTGGGCAGAAGTTCTAGCGCGGTTTGAGCAAAAGACGCCGGCCAGTGTCATGACCAAGTTGAT
>NZ_JAHBDP010000038.1:0-3343 GCF_019956495.1 Pseudomonas sp. BF-B-26
AATTTAATCTTGACGATGACCTACTCTCACATGGGGAAACCCCACACTACCATCGGCGATGCATCGTTTCACTGCTGAGTTCGGGATGGGATCAGGTGGTTCCAATGCTCTATGGTCGTCAAGAAATTCGGGTACTGAGTCGTAGCCAGTTGGCTTCGCTTCAGCAAATTGGGTATGTGACAGCTTTCGGTGTTTTGTGAGATTCGAACTTTCGGTTCATTTCGTCTTCACACACCGCAATCTGATGCTCTTTCGAGTAGTCAAATTGCTTGGGTGTTATATGGTCAAGCCTCACGGGCAATTAGTATTGGTTAGCTCAACGCCTCACAGCGCTTACACACCCAACCTATCAACGTCGTAGTCTTCGACGGCCCTTCAGGGGACTCAAGGTCCCAGTGAGATCTCATCTTGAGGCTAGTTTCCCGCTTAGATGCTTTCAGCGGTTATCTATTCCGAACATAGCTACCCGGCAATGCCACTGGCGTGACAACCGGAACACCAGAGGTTCGTCCACTCCGGTCCTCTCGTACTAGGAGCAGCCCCTCTCAAATCTCAAACGTCCACGGCAGATAGGGACCGAACTGTCTCACGACGTTCTAAACCCAGCTCGCGTACCACTTTAAATGGCGAACAGCCATACCCTTGGGACCGGCTTCAGCCCCAGGATGTGATGAGCCGACATCGAGGTGCCAAACACCGCCGTCGATATGAACTCTTGGGCGGTATCAGCCTGTTATCCCCGGAGTACCTTTTATCCGTTGAGCGATGGCCCTTCCATACAGAACCACCGGATCACTAAGACCTACTTTCGTACCTGCTCGACGTGTCTGTCTCGCAGTCAAGCGCGCTTTTGCCTTTATACTCTACGACCGATTTCCGACCGGTCTGAGCGCACCTTCGTACTCCTCCGTTACTCTTTAGGAGGAGACCGCCCCAGTCAAACTACCCACCATACACTGTCCTCGATCCGGATAACGGACCTGAGTTAGAACCTCAAAGTTGCCAGGGTGGTATTTCAAGGTTGGCTCCACGCGAACTGGCGTCCACGCTTCAAAGCCTCCCACCTATCCTACACAAGCAAATTCAAAGTCCAGTGCAAAGCTATAGTAAAGGTTCACGGGGTCTTTCCGTCTAGCCGCGGATACACTGCATCTTCACAGCGATTTCAATTTCACTGAGTCTCGGGTGGAGACAGCGCCGCCATCGTTACGCCATTCGTGCAGGTCGGAACTTACCCGACAAGGAATTTCGCTACCTTAGGACCGTTATAGTTACGGCCGCCGTTTACCGGGGCTTCGATCAAGAGCTTCGCGTTAGCTAACCCCATCAATTAACCTTCCGGCACCGGGCAGGCGTCACACCCTATACGTCCACTTTCGTGTTTGCAGAGTGCTGTGTTTTTAATAAACAGTCGCAGCGGCCTGGTATCTTCGACCGGCATGGGCTTACGCAGTAAATGCTTCACCCTCACCGGCGCACCTTCTCCCGAAGTTACGGTGCCATTTTGCCTAGTTCCTTCACCCGAGTTCTCTCAAGCGCCTTGGTATTCTCTACCCAACCACCTGTGTCGGTTTGGGGTACGGTTCCTGGTTACCTGAAGCTTAGAAGCTTTTCTTGGAAGCATGGCATCAACCACTTCGTCACCCAAAGGGTAACTCGTCATCAGCTCTCGGCCTTAGAATCCCGGATTTACCTAAGATTCCAGCCTACCACCTTAAACTTGGACAACCAACGCCAAGCTGGCCTAGCCTTCTCCGTCCCTCCATCGCAATAACCAGAAGTACAGGAATATTAACCTGTTTTCCATCGACTACGCTTTTCAGCCTCGCCTTAGGGACCGACTAACCCTGCGTCGATTAACGTTGCGCAGGAAACCTTGGTCTTTCGGCGTGGGTGTTTTTCACACCCATTGTCGTTACTCATGTCAGCATTCGCACTTCTGATACCTCCAGCAAGCTTCTCAACTCACCTTCACAGGCTTACAGAACGCTCCTCTACCGCATCACCTAAGTGATACCCGTAGCTTCGGTGTATGGTTTGAGCCCCGTTACATCTTCCGCGCAGGCCGACTCGACTAGTGAGCTATTACGCTTTCTTTAAAGGGTGGCTGCTTCTAAGCCAACCTCCTAGCTGTCTAAGCCTTCCCACATCGTTTCCCACTTAACCATAACTTTGGGACCTTAGCTGACGGTCTGGGTTGTTTCCCTTTTCACGACGGACGTTAGCACCCGCCGTGTGTCTCCCATGCTCGGCACTTGTAGGTATTCGGAGTTTGCATCGGTTTGGTAAGTCGGGATGACCCCCTAGCCGAAACAGTGCTCTACCCCCTACAGTGATACATGAGGCGCTACCTAAATAGCTTTCGAGGAGAACCAGCTATCTCCGAGCTTGATTAGCCTTTCACTCCGATCCACAGGTCATCCGCTAACTTTTCAACGGTAGTCGGTTCGGTCCTCCAGTTAGTGTTACCCAACCTTCAACCTGCCCATGGATAGATCGCCCGGTTTCGGGTCTATTCCCAGCGACTAGACGCCCTATTAAGACTCGCTTTCGCTACGCCTCCCCTATTCGGTTAAGCTCGCCACTGAAAATAAGTCGCTGACCCATTATACAAAAGGTACGCAGTCACCCAACAAAGTGGGCTCCCACTGCTTGTACGCATACGGTTTCAGGATCTATTTCACTCCCCTCTCCGGGGTTCTTTTCGCCTTTCCCTCACGGTACTAGTTCACTATCGGTCAGTCAGTAGTATTTAGCCTTGGAGGATGGTCCCCCCATATTCAGACAAAGTTTCTCGTGCTCCGTCCTACTCGATTTCATGACTAAGAGATTTTCGCGTACAGGGCTATCACCCACTATGGCCGTACTTTCCAGAACGTTCCGCTAATCTCAAAGCCACTTAAGGGCTAGTCCCCGTTCGCTCGCCACTACTAAGGGAATCTCGGTTGATTTCTTTTCCTCAGGGTACTTAGATGTTTCAGTTCCCCTGGTTCGCCTCTTAAGCCTATGTATTCAGCTTAAGATAACCATCTTATGATGGCTGGGTTCCCCCATTCAGACATCTCCGGATCAAAGTCTGTTTGCCGACTCCCCGAAGCTTTTCGCAGGCTACCACGTCTTTCATCGCCTCTGACTGCCAAGGCATCCACCGTATGCGCTTCTTCACTTGACCATATAACCCCAAGCAATCTGGTTATACTGTGAAGACGACATTCGCCGAAAATTCGATTCTTGCTCAAAGAGCAACTCACAAATTTTACCTTAGCCTGATCCGTTACCAGTGAAAGTAACGTTCAGTCTATCTTTCTATCACATACCCAAATTTTTAAAGAACGATCTAATC
>NZ_JAHBDP010000039.1:0-2939 GCF_019956495.1 Pseudomonas sp. BF-B-26
GGTTTGAGCAGATGGAGTTGTTTGAACGGTAGTGGCAGGGTTTTGGTGCTGTTGTGAATGTCAGGCCGCTTTCGCGAGCAAGCCCGCTCCCACAGTTGACCGCGTTGTTCAGACGAATGCGGTCAACTGTGGGAGCGGGCTTGCTCGCGAAAGCGGTTTGACGAAGCTTTTTGGCTTTTAGTTCGGTCCCGGATCCGCGACCAGTCGCCCGGCATCCTTGGTCAATGACTTGAGGAATTCGGTCTGCAACTCGGGATCGTTGCGCGTCAGTTCGATCAGGCTTTGTTCCAGCTCGGTGGCTTCCTCTTCCAGGCCCAGTTCCGACAAACGTTTGACCCGGTGTACCCACTGGCTCACTTCGTCGTCTTCGAGGTCGTCGTAAATCAGCCCGTGAGCTTCGAGCAGCTTACCGCGCAAGGAGCTACTGACCGCCAGGGACGAATTGGTGTGCACCTCGTCCTGAGCATCCTGGACACTGATCAGCAGCCGGCTCAGATGATTGATGTCGTGTTCGGCGAACGGGCTGTCCAGCAGGTTTACGCGCAATACACCGTTTTTGTCGGTGCTCATCTCGAACGTTTCCTTGCCGGCCTTGACCTCAACCGGACGCTCGCTCCATGGCAGGCTTGAGTATTCGGTGCGCTTGTCGAGCTGGACCTCGTCGATTCCCGCCAGGTTCTGTTGCGCGCGACCATGAGACTGCACGTTCATGAACGGGTTGAGCCCGGCGAAACCGTAGCTCAACCAGTCTTTCGTCACGCTGTCCGGCAGGTTGCCGAGGGCGAACACGTTGACCACGTTCGCACCGACACCGGCCACCACGGCCACCGCACCCAGCGGGATCTCGTAAGCCTCCCGCCAGGGTTGGTAAGGCGTGTAGCGGTCGTAGTGGCGTGTGACTTCGAATTCAGTGACTTCGAAAGTCTTTTGCTCGTGGATCTTCACCCGACGTTGCGGCAGCTCAAGCACCTTTGGCTCGCCGACATCGATCTGCAGGCTGTGGTCGAGCAATTTACGCTCGACACGTTCCTCGTGCTCGCTGCGTTGTGACATGTGATTGGCACAGCCGCTGACCAGCAGGGTGCCGCACAGGGCGGCACCACCGAGGCCTAAGGTGTTTCGCTTGAACATGACTTCTCTATCTGGTGTCAGCGGCGGATACGGGACTGAAGGAAGGCCAGCACGTCTGCGACCGGCAGCGCTTGCGCTTCGGGCTCGGTGCGGCTCTTGTATTCAAGATTGCCTTCGGCGAGGCCGCGGTCACTGACCACGATCCGGTGAGGAATGCCGATCAGCTCCATGTCCGCGAACTTGATGCCCGGGCTGGTTTTCTTGTCGCGGTCGTCCAGCAGTACTTCGAAGCCGGCGGCCGTCAATTCTGCATACAGCTTGTCGGTGGCTTCGCGAACCTGTTCGGTTTCGTAGCGCAGCGGTACCAGAGCGATCTGGAACGGGGCCAGCGTGTCGCTCCAGATGATCCCGTTGGCGTCGTTGTTCTGCTCGATGGCTGCAGCCACCACGCGGGAAACGCCGATGCCGTAGCAACCCATTTCCAGGGTGACTGGCTTGCCATTCTCGCCCAGCACTTCGCACTTCATCGCTTTGCTGTACTTGTTGCCCAGCTGGAAGATGTGCCCGACTTCGATGCCGCGCTTGATTTCCAGGGTGCCCTTGCCATCCGGGCTCGGGTCGCCGGCGACCACGTTGCGCAGGTCGGCAACGGTCGGAACCGGCAGATCACGCTCCCAGTTCACGCCGAAGTAGTGTTTGTCGTCGATGTTGGCGCCGATGCCAAAGTCGCTCATCAATTCGACGGAACGGTCGATGATGATTGGCAGCGGCAGGTTCAGCGGGCCCAGGGAGCCGGCGCCGGCACCAATGGCGTCGCGCAGTTCGGCTTCGGAGGCCATGACCAGCGGGCTGGCAACGCCAGGCTGGTTGCCGGCCTTGATTTCGTTCAGCTCGTGGTCGCCACGGATGATCAGGGCAATCAGCTTGCCTTTCTCTTCAGCGTGAACCACGAGGGTCTTGATGGTCTTTTCAATCGGCAGGTTGAAGCCTTCGACCAGTTGCGCGATGGTCTTGGCGTTCGGCGTGTCGACCAGGCGCAGCTCTTCGGCAGGTGCGGCGCGGGAGGTCTCGCGTGGCACGGCTTCGGCTTTCTCGATGTTCGCCGCGTAGTCGGAACCGTTGCTGAAGACGATATCGTCTTCGCCGGATTCGGCCAGCACGTGGAACTCGTGGGAGCCTGCACCACCGATCGAGCCGTTGTCGGCTTCAACCGGGCGGAATTTCAGGCCCAGGCGGGTGAACACGTTGCAATACGCCTGGTGCATACGGTCGTAGGTGACCTGCAGCGATGGCTGGTCAGCGTGGAAGGAGTAGGCGTCCTTCATGATGAATTCGCGACCGCGCATCAAGCCGAAGCGTGGACGGATTTCGTCACGGAATTTGGTCTGGATCTGGTACAGGTTGATCGGCAGCTGTTTGTAGCTGCTCAACTCGTTGCGCATCAGGTCGGTGATGACTTCTTCGTGAGTCGGGCCGGCGCAGAAATCGCGACCGTGGCGATCCTTGAAACGCAACAATTCAGGGCCGTATTCTTCCCAGCGACCGGATTCCTGCCACAGCTCAGCCGGTTGGGTGCTCGGCATCAACACTTCGAGAGAGCCCGCGGCGTTCATTTCTTCACGAACGATGGCTTCGACCTTGCGCATTACTCGCAAGCCCATCGGCAGCCAGGTGTACAGGCCCGAGGCGAGTTTGCGGATCATGCCGGCGCGCAGCATCAGCTGATGGCTGATCACGACCGCGTCGGAAGGCGTTTCTTTCTGTGTGGCGAGCAAAAATTGACTGGTGCGCATGGTTGGCCGTTGTCGGTTGCTGATGACGAGAAATGACTGAGCATTGTACGGGCGAGATCTGCTGGCGTACAGGCG
>NZ_JAHBDP010000040.1:0-2113 GCF_019956495.1 Pseudomonas sp. BF-B-26
CCATTGACCCGCCCCCCATTCCTGGCCCCTGATTGAGTAGCCCATGCCCGATAACACTCGCCGTGCCCGTGATGAAGCCTTCTGGCGAACCTTTGCCGACCGATACGCGGTTGAACCCGGCTCGGTCAACCTCGAAAACGGGTACTTCGGGCGCATGTCGCGCACAGTGGTCGAGGAGTATCAGCGCAACATCGAACTGATCAATCGCAGCAACTCGGTGCATGTGCGCCAACGCTTCGAACAGGGCGAAAGCCTTGAAATCCGCGCACAGCTCGCCGATCTGGTGGGCGTACCTGCCGACACTGTCGCCCTCACCCGCAATGCTTCGGACGGCCTGCAATCGCTGATCCGCAACTACAACCGTCTGACGCCGGGCGATCAGGTGCTGATAAGTGATCTGGAATACGACACGGTCAAAGGGGCCATGCGCTGGCTGGCACGTCATCGCGGCGTCGAGGTGATCGAGATCGAACACTCGCACCCCGCCAGTTTCGACAGTTTGCTGGCCACTTACGGCGAAGCTTTCGTGCGTTATCCGCGACTCAAATTGATGGCCATGACCCACGTCACCCATCGCTCCGGGTTGGTGATGCCGGTGCAGGCCATTGCTGCAGCGGCCAGGGAACATGGCATCGACGTGATCCTCGACGGCGCGCATGCGCTCGGCCAGTTCGAGTTCAATCTCGATGAACTGGGCATCGCCTTTGCTGGCTACACCCTGCACAAATGGATCGGTGCGCCGCTGACCCTGGGCTTCATTTACATCGCCCCCGAGCGCTTGGCCGACATCGATCCGGACATGGGCGAGATGCATTTCCCGGCCACCGACATTCGCGCCCGCACGCCGTACAGCACGCCCAACATCCCGGCGCTGCTGACCCTGCCGCTGGTGTTCGAGGAACATCGGGCCATGGGCGGTTCCGCCGCCAAGGGCGCTCGGCTCAATTACCTGCGCAACCGCTGGGTGAGCGCGGTACGCGAGTTGCCGGGGATCGAAGTCATGACCCCGGACGACCCGCGACTGTATTGCGGCATCACGTCGATGCGCTTTACCCGGCATGCTGATCAACAGGCGATGGTCGAGCGGCTGCTCAAGGACTACAACCTGTTTACCGTGGCCCGCAGTGGTGCCGCGAGTGGTCCGTGCATTCGCATAACCCCGGGGCTCACTAACACCGCTGCAGACATGGATTTGCTGACCCGGGCGCTCACCGAACTGCGCTGACGTCACACGGTGTGTTTGTCGAAGTCCTCGGGCTTGATCTGCGTCGATACCGCAAAGGTGTCGATGCCGATGGTCGTGTGCCCGAAGTAGCCATCTTTATTCGAGTCTCGACTCAGGGTGTGAACGTTCAAGGTCGATGCTTCGCCGCCCATGTTTTCATAGAAAAAATCTTGATCGTTGGTCAGCGGCGAAACGGCTCGACCGCGGTATTCCCTGGCGCTGAGTACCGAGCGCGAGGCCGCCTCGGGAAAGTAGAGCTGACCGACCCAGGCAACATGCCGCTCTTCCAGGTAGTTGTTGCCTTCCATAATGCGTACCACGACGTGAATGTGCAGGGCACGGCCGGCGTAGAACCCCGGATAGATCGTGGTAAACCGCACGATGCCGTTCTTGTCGGTGAATTGCCCGCCTCGCAGGTAAGTGTCGTCGTCGGTTCGCGGGATCGAACCTATGTCGTCGACGTCGATTTCCGTGTCTGGATTGACCTTGCTCCAGCCCGAATACGCCCCGCGTGCGTTGCAGTGCCAGATATCCACCAGCGCGTCAGTCACTGGTTGACCGGTCATGGCATCGACGATCGTCAGCCTCAGCACCAAGGGAATGCCATCCATCCCTTCGCTGATGTTTCGTCTGATCAATTTCGGATTTCGGAAATAAGGCCCGGCGATCTGTTCGGGTGAAAGCAGGTAAACCGCTGGTGCGGGTGAAACCGGAGTGTTGTCGTCCATGACGTTCTCTCTTCCATAAGATGAACGCAGGTTAACGCTGGCCGAGCAGCGAGATGCGGTAACTATGTATCGCATGATGTCCATGTGGGAGCGGCGGTGCGGCGATCCGACTTGCTCGCGAAGAGGCCGCTACATTCAATGCAGATGTCGAATGTCAGAC
>NZ_JAHBDP010000041.1:0-2081 GCF_019956495.1 Pseudomonas sp. BF-B-26
GGGGGCGGCGGTGGGCCGTAATAGTGAAACCAGAAAAACGCCAACAAATGCGCCAGGATGATCGCCACCAGCAGCATGCCAAACAGGCGGCCGAAGAGCGTATCGAAGCGCGCACGCATCAGCCGATGTCTCTGGCGTCGAACAGATAACCCTCACCGCGAACGGTTTTGATCAGTTGCGGGGCTTTCGGGTCGTCACCGAGTTTTTGGCGCAGGCGCGAGACCAGCAAGTCGATGCTGCGATCAAAGGCTTCGATCGAGCGACCGCGGGCGGCATCCAGCAGTTGTTCGCGGCTGAGTACCCGGCGCGGACGTTCGATGAACACCCAGAGCAAACGGAACTCGGCGTTGGACAGCGGCACCACCAGGCCATCAGCGGCGATCAATTGGCGCAGCACGCTGTTCAGGCGCCAATTGTCGAAACGGATGTTGGCCCGTTGTTCGGTGCGATCGTCGCGTACCCGGCGCAGGATCGTCTGGATGCGCGCCACCAATTCCCGCGGTTCGAACGGCTTGGCCATGTAGTCGTCGGCGCCCAGTTCCAGGCCGATGATCCGGTCGGTGGGTTCGCAGCGGGCAGTGAGCATCAGGATCGGGATGTCCGATTCGGCGCGTAGCCAGCGGCACAGTGACAAACCGTCTTCGCCGGGCAGCATCAGGTCGAGCACCACCACGTCGAAATGCTCCGCTTGCAGCGCCAGGCGCATCGCGGCGCCATCGGTGACGCCGCTGGCGTGAATGTTGAACCGGGCCAGATAGTCGATCATCAGTTCGCGGATCGGGACGTCATCGTCGACGATCAGGGCGCGAATGCTCCAGCGTTTGTCGTCGCCGGGCGCTTTTTGATCGTCGTTCACAGGGGCGTGGAGGTTGTGCATGCGTGCGTTCATCTGCCAGGTAGGCTGCCAACCACAAAGATGGGCTGCGAGGTTGTGGTTTCAGCATAGGCGTCCGGCCCTGAGGCAGGAAGTGCTGTAGGACGTGTTGCGGCTGCCGAAGGTAACGTTGAAGGGTGTTGCAGGCGTGTCATGTGTGTATCTGACTCGACACAATGGGTGCAAGGGCTAGTCTTGCTTGAGCCGTCTCGACGAATTACCGATCATCGGGTCCCGCAGAGGCGCTGGTTCCGCTACAATGCGCGCCGATTTCGACCTGCCTGAGAGCCCACTCATGTCCGCCTGCCAGACTCCTATCATCGTCGCCCTGGATTTCCCCACCCGTGACGCCGCACTGAAGCTGGCCGATCAGTTGGACCCGAAGCTGTGCCGGGTCAAAGTCGGTAAAGAACTGTTCACCAGCTGCGCTTCGGAAATCGTTGGCACCCTGCGTGACAAGGGGTTCGAAGTGTTCCTGGACCTCAAGTTCCACGACATTCCGAACACCACCGCCATGGCCGTCAAGGCGGCTGCGGAGATGGGCGTGTGGATGGTCAATGTGCACTGCTCCGGTGGTTTGCGCATGATGGCCGCGTGCCGCGAAGTGCTTGACCAGCGCACCGGTCCGAAGCCACTGCTGATCGGCGTGACCGTGCTGACCAGCATGGAACGTGAAGACCTGGCGGGTATCGGTCTGGATATCGAGCCGCAGGAGCAAGTGTTGCGCCTGGCCGCGTTGGCGGAAAAAGCCGGGATGGACGGTCTGGTGTGCTCGGCCCTGGAAGCCCACGCGCTGAAATCGGCGCACCCGTCGCTGCAACTGGTCACTCCGGGGATTCGTCCAGCGGGCAGCGCCCAGGACGATCAGCGCCGCATTCTGACCCCGCGTCAGGCGCTGGATGCCGGTTCCGATTATCTGGTGATCGGCCGTCCGATCAGCCAGGCCGCGGATCCGGCGAAGGCTTTGGCCGCTGTAGTCGCCGAACTCGCTTAACCAAGCACTGAAGATCCCATGTGGGAGCGAGCCTGCTCGCGATGAGGGAGTTTCAGTCGACATCAATGTTGGCTGATCCACCGCTATCGCGAGCAGGCTCGCTTGTATGGTAGGACTTGAAGGGAGGAGGAGGGACAAGGCTCGATTCCGACTGTTGACGCAGTACAGACCGTGGGAGATTTCGCCCCTCCTCCTTTCACCCAAGCGCCGATA
>NZ_JAHBDP010000042.1:0-2041 GCF_019956495.1 Pseudomonas sp. BF-B-26
GTCAACATCAGTGTCGGATGACAAACCGCATTCGCGAGCAAGCCCGCTCCCACAGGGGTCAGGTGATGACCTGACGTATTGCGAGCAACAGCAGGAAATGCGCGAGATAGAGGGCATACGCCCATCGGCGCATCGGTGGTGGCTGGAAGCCTTTTGCATGTCGCAACAAGAGCAGCCCCAGCAATGGCGCAATCAGACAAGCGGCGATGCCGAGGATGGCTTCAATATTGTGAAACTGCGCGGAGGAATACAGCACTGGCCACTGATTGGCCGCCAGGCACACCAGCCCCGGCAACAGGCTGAAGTACCAGGGACGCCCGATCACCAGCAACATCGCCAGCGGCAACAGTACCCCGAAGAAGCCAAACATCAGTCGCGGCGCAAACAGCGCCGCCAGCAGCAAGGCGCCTGCCGCCAACAGTCGCGTTTGCAGGGTTCTGTCCTGCCAGCCACGGGCCACCAGCAATCCCAGCGCCAACGTGGGCAGCACGTTCAAGGTGTCGGGATCAGGAATGTACATCCTGTAGGGAATTTCGCTGATGGCGCTAAACAGCAGCAACCACCCCAGATAACGCCACTGGCCCTCGGTCGTCACCACGCGGGCCCGCGCCAGGTTTGCGGCCATCGCCAGACAGAACCACGGGAACGCCAACCGTCCCGGTATATACAGCAGATCGACGGAATACCCGACATATCGCAGGTGATCGAGCACCATGCTCAGCAGCGCCAGCCACTTGAGCAGATCCAGTGCCCCATCCCTTTGCGTCATGTGCATAATTGCCCGTCGTCTTTGTATTTTTCTGTCAGACGCATCGCGTGTGCTCTCCGGATGATCTTCGGTAAAGTGCGCACCATCATTGACCACGAGTCGCTTCACCATAAGCGCCTCGATCACGGAAAGCAGGGCCATGACCGATAAGAGCCAACAATTCGCCAGCGACAACTATTCCGGTATCTGCCCTGAAGCCTGGGCTGCCATGGAACAGGCCAACCACGGCCACCAACGCGCCTATGGCGACGACGAATGGACCGCACGTGCGTCCGACGATTTCCGCAAACTGTTCGAAACCGACTGCGAAGTGTTCTTCGCCTTCAACGGCACCGCGGCCAACTCCCTGGCCCTGTCGTCGCTATGCCAGAGTTACCACAGCGTGATCTGCTCGGAAACCGCCCACGTCGAAACCGACGAATGCGGCGCGCCGGAATTCTTTTCCAACGGTTCCAAGCTGCTCATCGCCCGCACTGAAAACGGCAAACTGACCCCGGAATCGATCCGCGAAATCGCGCTCAAGCGCCAGGACATCCACTACCCGAAACCGCGCGTAGTCACCCTGACCCAGGCGACCGAAGTCGGCAGCGTCTACACCCCGGAAGAAATCCGCGCCATCAGCGCCACCTGCAAAGAACTCGGCTTGAACCTGCACATGGACGGCGCGCGCTTCTCCAACGCTTGCGCTTTCCTTGGCTGCACGCCGGCTGATTTGACCTGGAAGGCCGGCGTCGACGTGTTGTGCTTCGGCGGCACGAAAAACGGCATGGCGGTGGGGGAAGCGATTCTCTTCTTCAACCACAAGCTGGCTGAAGACTTCGATTACCGCTGCAAACAGGCCGGTCAACTGGCCTCGAAGATGCGTTTCCTGTCGGCGCCGTGGGTCGGAATTCTGGAAAACGACGCCTGGCTCAAATACGCCAAACACGCCAACCACTGCGCGCAGCTGCTGGCTGAACTGGTCAGCGATATTCCTGGCGTGGAACTGATGTTCCCGGTGCAGGCTAACGGTGTGTTCCTGCAACTCTCGGAACCGGCCATCGCCGCACTGACGGCCAAGGGCTGGCGCTTCTACACCTTCATCGGCAACGGCGGCGCACGCTTCATGTGCTCGTGGGACACCGAAGAAGAACGCGTACGCGAATTGGCGGCGGATATTCGCGAAGTCATGTCCCGCTAACCTCCGAGATGAAATGAAACCCTGTGGGAGCGGGCTTGCTCGCGAAGGCGTCAGGTCATTCAACACCTATGTTGAATGACACACCGCATTCG
>NZ_JAHBDP010000043.1:0-1775 GCF_019956495.1 Pseudomonas sp. BF-B-26
GCTCGCGAAAGCGGTGTGACATTCAGTATTAATGCTGACTGACACTCCGCTTTCGCGAGCAAGCCCGCTCCCACAGTGTTGGGTGGTGAGCTGCTATCGTTGGAGCCGATCCAGCGCTTCACCGCTGCGCTTGAACCAGCCAATCAAATAGTCCGCCAACACCTGTGTGCGCTTCGGCAATCCACCCTGATAGGGATGCACCAGGTACATCGGCATGCGGCGGGTCTGATAGTCGCGCAGGAGCCAGCGCAAACGGCCGTCAGCCAATTCCGCTTGCAGCAGGTAGGACGGCAACCGCGCAATGCCGGCGCCGGCCAGTGCCGCTTTTTTCAGCAGGCTGTAATGGTTGCTGGCGAACGGTCCCGAGACACGAACCCGCAACAACTCGTGTTGCTGGTGATAGAGCCACTCTTCGCGACCGCTGTAGTGACTGTTGAGCAGACAGCGATGTTCAGCGAGGGCCTGCGGCGTCAGCGGGTCGCCGTATTGCTCAAGGTAAGCCGGGCTGGCGCAGGTCATTTCGTGCCAGGCCAATAGCGGTCGGGCCACCAGGCGCTCGTCATTGCCCACCTCGGAGCGAACCGCGAGATCAAATCCGTCGCGGGACAAATCACGGTAGTTGTTGCTCAGGTCCAGCTCGATCTGCACCTCAGGGTACTTGCCGGAAAACTCCAGCAACAAGCCATCGAAGAAGGTTTCCCCCAGCGATACCGGAACCGTCATACGCACCGGCCCGGCCATGTCGTCCTTGAGCCGCGCCAATGCCTGACGCGCCCTCTCGACTTGGACTACGAGTGCCTGGGCTTGCGGCAACAGCGCCGCACCTGCGGCTGTCAGGCTCAAACGGCGGGTGGTGCGTTGCAGCAGCACCACTGAAAACCGCGATTCCAGTTGGCTGATGCGCTTGGACAACTGACCTTTGCTGCACCCCAGTTGCTGCGCCGCCAGAGTGAAACTGCCTGCTTCAATCAATATCGCGAACGCCGCCAGATCATCCATTTCGCTCATGGATTGTTTCCATTTGAAAACCAAAGGTTGCCTATTAGCACGCTTATCGATGGAAAAAACCACTCTAGACTGAAGCCACTTTCAACCACTCAAGGAACAGCAGCATGAAAATTCTTTTGATAGGCGCAGGCGGCACCATCGGTTCAGCGGTCGACAAGGAGCTGTCCGAGCGTCACGAGATCATCCGCATCGGCCGCAACAGCGGTGATTTCCATGTGGATATCAGCGACAGCGCATCGATTCGCAAGCTGTTCGAGCAAACCGGCAAGTTCGATGCACTGGTCTGCGCCGCCGGCAACGTGACCTTCGCGCCCCTCGGTGAAATGACCGGAGAAAGCTTCGCACTGGGCCTGAAAGACAAGTTGATGGGCCAGGTCAATCTGCTGCTGATCGGCCGCGAGTACGCCAACGACGGCGCCTCGTTCACCTTCACCACGGGCGTGCTCAGCCACGACCCGATCCGCAGCGGCGTCTCGGCAGCGCTGGTCAATGGCGCCCTGGACAGCTTCGTCCGCGCCGCAGCGATCGAACTGCCTCGCGGCCTGCGCGTCAATTCGGTGAGCCCGAACGTACTGGTCGAAGCCATGGGCAAATACGCGCCGTATTTCCGCGGCTACAAACCGGTTCTGGCAGCGGACGTGGCATTGGCCTACGCCAAAAGCGTCGAGGGCCTGCAAACAGGTCAGACCTTTCACGTGGGCTAAACCGCCGCGACCTGTAGGAGCACGGCGTGGCGGCGATGGCGATATCGAAGGCGCCATCGCCGG
>NZ_JAHBDP010000052.1:0-112631 GCF_019956495.1 Pseudomonas sp. BF-B-26
GAGCAGCAGCGGCGGTTGATCAATCAGTTCAAGGTTTGATCCGAAGGCCCCTTCGCGAGCAAGCCCGCTCCCACATTGGATTTATAGTGTTCGCGAAATTTGTGGCCGACATCGGGCCCTGTGGGAGTGAGCCTGCTCGCGATGGCGTCGGATCTGGCGCAGTGCATAAACCTGTTTAACGACGACTGATTAAAGACGCTCGGTGTTACGTCATAAGCGGCTACAACACCTTGCGTCGTTACCTACGCCCTCTCCCCACGGGGGAGAGGAGAAAGGGAGCAGATCTTTGTTGCTTTCAAAGCCTGAGTTCGACTCTATATCTCAGCTCGCCGTATTCCGAGCAAACACCTCGGTCAGTTCCCTCTCCCCCCGGGAGAGGGCTAGGGTGAGGGCTGGTTCCGAAGCCTCGTGAAAAGTCCAGAAACACCACGACTTCACTCTAAACGCACGCAGTCTTCCTCAACTCACAACCAACAGGAGCACCATCATGGATTTGGCTATTTCGGGTCGCTGGGCCATCGTCTGCGCCGCAAGCAAAGGGCTGGGGCTGGCCTGTGCGCGAGCCTTGGCGAAGGAGGGCGTCAATCTGGTGATCAACGCTCGTGGCAATGAAACCTTGCAGGCCGCGGCCGAAGAATTGCGCAACCTGGCACCGAGCATCGAAGTGCGCACGGTGGCTGGGGACATCAGCACGCCTGCGGTGCGTGAGCAGGTGTTGGCGGCGTGTCCGCAGGTGGACATTCTGGTCAATAACGCTGGCGGTCCGCCGCCGGGTGACTTCCGGGACTGGCAGCGCGAAGACTGGTTGAAAGCGCTGGACGCCAACATGCTCACACCCATCGAGCTGATCAAGGCCTGCGTCGATGGCATGGCCGAGCGCGGGTTCGGGCGCATCGTCAACATCACCTCTGGCGCGGTGAAGGCGCCGATCGATGTGCTGGGCCTGTCCAACGGCGCCCGCAGCGGGCTGACCGGTTTCATCGCCGGGCTCGCGCGTCAGTCGCGTCTGGCCGGGCACAACGTCACCATCAACAACCTGCTGCCAGGCCCGTTCGAGACTGAGCGCCTGCACAAAACCCTGAGTGCCGCCGCCGAAGCCAACAGCACCACGGTCGAGAGCATCAGCGAGCAGCGCCGCCAGCACGTGCCGGCCCAGCGTTTTGGGCAGCCCGACGAGTTCGGCGCCTACTGCGCGTTCATCTGCAGCGCCCACGCCGGTTTCCTCACCGGGCAAAACCTGTTGCTGGACGGTGGTAGTTACCCCGGTACGTTCTGATTTTTTGGGGGGATGACATTCGGTGATCCCCCAATCAGATCCCCTCATTATTCAGCTGTCGGGTGCGTGATTAGAGTGAGGTGGCTTGCCCAATGTCAGTCAGCCAAGACGCAGAACCTGTGGGAGCGAACTGTGGTGAGGGGATTTATCCCCGTTGGGTCGCGAAGCGGCCCCCGCATCCGTTCAGACAGACCGGTTTGTCCGGATTGACGACTGCTTCGCAGCCGAACGGGGATAAATCCCCTCACCACAGTTCGCTCCCACAGGGATTGCGGTGTTCAGAACCTTGGCTGACAGGTATTGGGTCGCTTGCATCCACAACAATAAGAGCGCCCCTCATGAACATTCCGAGTGCCGAAACCCTGCGGCTGACCGCCGCGTCTGCCACCGAGCGCCCGACCAGCGTGCGCTGGCGGATCTTCCTCATCATGTTGCTGCTGACCGCGATCAACTACATCGACCGCGCTTCGCTGTCGGTGGCCTTGCCGCTGATTTCCAGTGAGTTCCAGATTCCGCCAGCGCTGGAAGGCTTGATGCTCAGCGCGTTTTTCTGGTCCTACGCGTTGATGCAGATTCCCGGTGGCATGCTGCTGGATCGTTTCCAGACCCGCCGTGTGATCGTCATCGCGACCGTCGCCTGGGGCGCCTTTCAGGCCCTGGCCGCTGGCGCGCACAACTGGATCATGCTGCTGATCACCCGCATGGGCCTGGGCATTGCCGAGTCGCCGATCATGCCCGCCGGGGCCAAACTCAATGGCGCCTGGCTGACCCCTAACGAACGCGGACGCGGCGCAGTGCTGGTCGATGGCGGTGCACCGCTGGGCAGTGCCTTCGGCGCGATCATCATTGCCGGCCTGATCGGTTGGTTCGACTCCTGGCGTATCGCCTTCGTGATCGCCGGCATCGGCACCATGCTCGCCGGCGTGCTGGCCTGGAAATACATCCGCAACCATCCCAGCGAACACCCTGGGGTGAATGCTGCGGAACTGGCGCACATCACCAAGGGCAATACCAAAGTCAGCCAACCCGGCGCGGTCACCAGTGTTCCTTTCAAGGAGCTGCTCAAGGATCGTTCGGTGCTGGCGATGTTCGCCGGTTATTGCTGCATCCTCAGTGTGTTCTACGGTTTGCTGACCTGGATGCCGAGCTACCTGCACCAGACCCACGGCCTGAACATTTCAAGCATGGGCGGGGCGACGTTCCTGATCTTCATGTGCGGTTTTGTCGGCGAGCTGGTTGGCGGTTATCTGGGGGATAAATGGAAGTCCAGCGGCGCTTCGCCCAATCTGGTGATGCGCAGCATGTTCAGCGGTTCGGCGCTGGTGGCGGCCCTGTGCATGCTGGCGGTGGCGTATGCGAGCGAGGCCAGCAAAGCGATCGGCTTGCTCTGCGTGGCGATGTTTTTCATTCGCTGGTGCGGCATGTACTGGTGCATTCCGTCGATCCTCGGCGGCACCTCGAAAACCGGCGTATTGGCCGGCACCATGAACTTCTGCGGGAACATGGCCGGGGTGATCGTGCCGATCCTGATCGGGCTGATCGTGCAGTTCACCGGGTCGTACTTCCTGGTGCTGATCTTCTTCGTGGTCATGGCCATGCTGCTGGCGATATTCTCCAGCCTGATCGATTATCGGGAACGAGGGCTGGCGTGAAAGGAGCGGAGGGTAGGTGAGCGTCGATATCGAATGCGTGGTGGTCGGGGCCGGAGTGGTCGGGCTGGCGGTCGCCAGAGCCCTGGCCCGCAGCGGGCGGGACGTGATCCTGGTCGAGGCGGGCGAGGGCATTGGCGTGGGCATCAGCTCGCGCAATTCGGAAGTGATCCACGCCGGCATTTACTACCCGAGCGGCAGCCTCAAGGCGCAAGTGTGCGTGGAGGGCAAGCAACGCCTTTACGCCTTTTGCGATGAGCGCGGCGTCGATTATCGGCGCCTGGGCAAGCTGATCGTCGCCACCGATGACGGTCAGTGCGCGGCCTTGCGGAAGTTGTTGGCGCAGGGCCACAGCAACGGCGTCGATGACTTGCAATGGCTGGACGCCGACCAGGCGCGGGAATTTGAACCGGCAGTGTCCTGCGTCGCTGCGCTCTGGTCGCCGTCCACCGGGATCGTCGATTCCCATGCCCTGATGCTGGCGCTTCAGGCAGATGCCGAGGCCAGCGCCACGTCGCTGGTTTTTCATACGCCGCTGGCGTCGGCCCGTTGCACCGAGCAAGGTTTCGAACTGCAGATGGACGGTGCCCAACCGATGACCTTGAGCTGCCGTGAGTTGATCAATTGCGCCGGATTGTTTGCGCCTGAGGTGGCGAGCCGGATTGAAGGCTTGCCGTCGCAGCACGTTCCAACTGCCCGGCTATGCAAGGGCAGCTATTTCAGTTTCAGCGGTCGGGCGCCGTTCCGGCATCTGGTGTATCCGGCCCCGGAAAGTGCGGGGCTGGGTGTGCACATGACGCTGGATCTGGGCGGCCAGGCGCGCTTCGGGCCGGACGTCGAATGGGTCGATCAGGTCGATTATCGTGTGGATCCACGCCGAGCCGATGGCTTCTACGAGGCGATCCGGCGCTACTGGCCGGGATTGCCCGATAACAGCCTGCAACCGGCTTACAGCGGCATCCGCCCGAAAATCACCGGACCGACCGAGCCGGCGGCCGACTTTGTCATCAGTGGCCCGGCCGAGCATGGTGTGCCGGGGCTGGTGAACCTGTTCGGAATCGAGTCACCGGGGTTGACCAGTTGCCTGGCGCTGGCCGATCGGGTGGTGGACCATCTGCCCCCGCATTCGCAGGTCGCGAAGTGACCGGTAATCAGCGTTTGCAATGCCGCTCGCCGTGGGGGCTATGCTTGGCAGTGCGCCCATCACAATGGGAGACCTGCGATGATTAACGTACGCACTGCCCGCATGCTTGCCGATTACAAACGCTGGGCCAATCAACGCCTCTTTGACAGCCTGGCCGCACTGCCACCGGGTGAGGTCAATAAAGAGCGCGTGTCGGTGTTCAAGAACATGATCGGCACCCTGAACCACATCTACGTGGTGGACTGCATCTGGCGAGCCCACCTTGAAGGCCGAGGGCACGGCTTTAAAACTTCACACGATCTGCTGCACCCCGAACTCGCCGAGCTGCGCCTGGCGCAAAAGGACATCGATCACTGGTATTGCGACTGGAGCGAACGGCAGACCGATGCCTCACTGGATAAACCCGTCGAGTTCAGCTTTGTCTCGGGGGAAAGCGGCATCATGAGCGCCGGCGCGATACTGATGCATGTGGTCAACCACGCCAGTTATCACCGCGGCTGGGTGATCCAGATGTATTTCGAGATCCCGGTCATGCCACCGGTCACTGACCTGCCGGTATACCTGCGCGAGACCGACCCCGCTGCTTTCCAATCGATTAATGCCCCGGCAGCGGCGCCGACATGTGTTGGGCTATTCGCGAGCGCAACCAACGTTCTGCCGGATCGTTATCGTTGACCCCGTTCCAGACCATGGACAGTTCGGAGAGGACGATGTCAAACGGCGGGTCGTCGGCCCGCAGCTGACTGCTGCCTTCAATCAGCGCGCACGCCGCGTAGTCCGGCACCGTGGCCAGCATATCGGTGCCGGCCAGCAAGGCGCGCAGGCCGGCGAACTGCGGCACCGCCAGCACCACCCGGCGTGAGCGGCCGATACGTGCGAGGTCGTTGTCGATGGCACCGGTCAAATCCCCGGAAAACGACACCAGCGCATGCGGACGTTCGCAGTATTCATCCAGGGTCAGGGTGCCGGGGCGATTGTCGCCGCGCAGGATCTTCACGCTCAGGTCGCGCAACTTCTTGCGCTTGGCGTTGGCTGGCAGCTCCGTGGTGTAGCTGATCCCGACGGAAATCTCCCCGCTGGAGAGCATCGACGACATCAGCAGAAAATTCACCCGCCGCACCACCACCACAACGTTCTGCGCCTCTTCGCGTATTTGCTTGAGCAACGGAGGAAACAGGCCGAACTCGGCGTCGTCGGACAGGCCGATGCGAAACACATCGCGGCTGGTGGACGGGTCGAAATCCTTGGCCCGGCTGACCGCGCCGGAGATGGTGTCCATCGCCGGCTGCAATTCCTTGAGGATCGCCAATGCGCGCTGGGTCGGCTCCAGCACCCGACCGTTACGCACCAGCAGCGGGTCGTCGAACAGATCGCGCAACTTGGCCAGTGAGGCACTGACGGCGGGCTGACCGAGAAACAGCTTCTCCCCGGCCCGGGTCAGGTTCTTTTCGAACATCAGGGTTTCGAAAATCACCAGCAGGTTCATGTCGACGCGGCGCAGGTCGTTGCGGTTCATGCGGGGTTACTCGCAGGATTTCGGGGTCTTTTCAGTAAAGCACCAAACCCGTGGCGATGAGGCAAGCTCCTCGCCACGGGGTTAGGGGCTACTCCGGCGGGTCGAGTTGATCCAGCACCCGATTTACCGCGAGTTCACCCAGCATGATGACTTGCGCAATGCCCAGCAGGGAGTGGCGACTCGGCCCGTCCATATGATCCGCCAGATCCATGGTCATGACATTGGCCGAGGCCAGCGATTCGCACGCATGGGCCAGCAAGGCGCTGTAGCTTTCGCGAAGTAACCTGGAAAGCTTTTAAACAAGGGAATGTTTAACAGATCGAATCGATATCCAGCGTATACGGCGCCCCGATGGTATGCCCATAGATCGAACCCATCAGCGCGTCCTGATCCGGGTCCACCGGCGCCATGGCCAGTGGGTTCTTGACCTTGTTCTCAGGATGCGCCAGCCAGCGATCGACGTTTTTCGTCAGCTCCTCGGGCTGTTCTGACAGCGATCCGTAAAGCGCTTGTGCGCTAATCCTCTGAGGATGAATGCTTTTCAGGCGTGCGACTGTGGTCTCAATCTTGCTTTTTTCAAGGCTGAGTGCGCGGATGTTGTTCTCCTGGGTGCGAGCGTAAGCCTGCGAACGACCACTTAAATCACGTTCTATCTCACGCAGCTGACTGGTGATTTGTGCCAGTGAGCCCTCGACCCAATTAAACTCGCTATCAGCGATCCGCGTCAGTTTCTCATCGTGCGCCTGCTTCCACCGCAGCAGAACCGCCCAACACGCCGGAACATACCCACTGGTCATCAAATGATTCCCGGCCTGGAGGATCTGCGCCAGCAATGGCGGCCGATGCGGCAGCCCGTTTTTCTGCTGAATCGCCAAGGAGCATGCCGCATGTTGGGTGATGGTGTCGCAGCCGGGTTCCCACAGGATCGCGGACTTTTTCCCACGCTCAAACTCTACCGGCATGAAGTGCTGCAACTTGCCATGGTGATCGTAGGGCTCGCCCGTCCAGTTCGTGATGCCCGCAAAGAACACCGACAGACCGGCCGACACGTTGGCAAACGTCAAGGCCAACCCCGCCCCGAACACACCGGCCTTGGTGTCCATCCAGGTGCCTGGCACGCTCGGCACCGGGTCGTTGTGGTTGACGATGCGGTGATGCACCAGGTCCTTCGCGCCTGCGACGAAGTTGGCATCGCCCGCGCGCGGGGCGCCGTAGGTGTAGAGCTGGAGGGTGTAGTCGAAGCCTGGGCGGCGACGCAGCATTTCGGAGAGCAGCAAAGCAACGGCGCCGCCAAGGCTGTGGCCGCAGATCATAAGCTTCTGTCCGGCGTAAAATTTTTCGAGGTATTTAGTTACGAAGTCGTAGGCGGTCTGCGCAGACTCGTAGAAACCTCGGTGTACTTTGCCGTCGGTATCTTCAAACGGCACCTGAGAGGCGTCGGCATCGCGCAGCCCGTCCGCCATGAGTTCGGAAGTGCCACGCACGGCGACCAGAATCAGTTCGTCGTTGTGAGTGATGAACGCTTGTGTATCAGTCGCGTCAGAACCAAGCGTCCTGTCATCGAGAAAGTGAGTTTTGGCAGGGTGCTCCTGATCATCTACTTTATCGAGTTTGTTGACTTCATAGAGGCCCGGATCGAACGGCACGATTTCCAGACGCTTGGAGTACGGCACATCTTCATACAGTGGGTAGAAGGCTATTTTTTGCTCCGCATCGACACGCCACAACTCATCAAACTTGGCCAACGCATCGCCGAACCAATTCCCCACGCTGGGTTGTATAGGGAAGGTTACGGTCGTCGTTTTAACCGGATGACCGTCTGGCTGCTGCCCGAAAGGGCAATAGCTCAGCGTAGCCATCAGTGCGAGCTGGTAGAGATTCAGCGCGCAAAACTCTGGGGCGGTCGACAGCATTGGTCGCAACGCTCGCAGAGGACGCACTTCCAGAACCGTGTGTTTAAGGGGCATCAGCGCAATGCCGAGCTTTCCATATTCACCCATGATTTTTGCTCGGTTTGGGCTATGGGGATAATGACGATAGACCTCGGGCGGCAGGTGGGAAACGTACTTGACCAAGTGACGTACTTCTACTTGGAGGAACTCATCTGCGCAGTCTTGTGCCGGATTTGTCCGGGTGCGGGTTGAGTTGTGATTCAGATAGCGGGTTTGTTCGGCGCGGACCTGCAGTTCGGTGAGTTCGAGCGGGTAACTATCTCTGCTTTGCAGTTCGATATAGGTTTTTTCATGTCCTTGATATTTTTGATCAAGGAGGAGCATTACTGGGCCGGCAAAGTGGTTAGTGAACTTACCGATGCCGTTAGTATCCAGATAGCCACCGTAGGATTGCCCTTCTGAGTCAGTAACTGTGTAGGCCAATCCAGCGTAGGGTTCGCCCGACCCCGCCTCGTCAACCAACTGAAAACTGCTCGACTTCCCCTGTACTGGGCAGGCCAATATACGACTGCTCAACCGTGATTCCAGATCTTTTTCCAATGACGCCATGTCAAACGCTCCTTATTCTGTGCAGCCTGGGTAAATGGTGCATTGCCTTCCATCCGGCATCCGGAAACTGCTGAAGTCTTTGAAGTTGCCGAGGCAAAAGGCGTATTGATCTTCAAAGTTGTCTCCCATGCAGCGCTTCCAGCCTTTGGGAACTTTTACCCAGGTATCATCCATATAAGGCCTTTCCTCGCCAGCCAACGTAATCTTCATCTTCACGGTCTTACCCGGTAGCTGATCGAGGCTGTACCCCGAATATGGGTGGCCACGCTCCAGCTCGCCTCGGGCGTTGATTTCTTTGCAATCTAGGATTTTGACGATGCGTCGCTGGGCACCCGAAGTACGAAACAGCCACTGGCACTGACCATAAAAAGTACTTTCACCCGATTCGCTGAAAGTGCCTTTGTACCGCTCCTCCAAATCATCGCGAATGACGACCACTGCGCCATCTCCACCGAAATCCCCCCGATGTGTCCAATACGAAGAGTTGATTTCCAGGTTGATGCGCCTGATCACCAGCGGACAGCCACTGACTGTCCGATACATGGCAATTTCAGAATTCGGCGTGTAACTTTCACGCCACTTCATGTTGTACCCGACTGCAGTATTCCTTCCCCCCGGCACGGTGCAGGTTTCACCTTTGGCGGGTACATACTCGGCGATGGCCTTATAGGCAAAGTTGGGCGGTAAATCGGCGGTGAAAGTGAATGTGTCTGGCTTACTCTTGGCACAGCCAGTGGTTAGCGCAATGCAGCAACACAAAGCAGAAAATTTCAGCAGCAACTTCTGCTGCGAAGACAAAAATGGCATTTGATTAATATCCTTATTCCGTGCAGCCGGGGTAAATAGTGCAGACGCGTCCATCCACCATTTTGAAGTTGCTAAAATCTTCGTGATTTCCGAAGCAAAACGCGTATTGGTCTTCAAAGTTATCGCCCATACAGCGCTTCCAGCCGTCAGGTACCTTGACCCAAGTATCTTTAATGGCCGGCCGTTCCGTACCGGCCAACTTGATCTTCATCTTCACGGTCTTACCTGGAAGCTGATCGAGGGTGTAAGCCGAAAAGGGATGGCCTCGGTCCAGCTCGCCATTTGCCTCAGCTGACTTGCAGTCAAGAATTTTGCGGAGGATGCGAGGCTTACCCGAGGTGCGGAACAGCCACTGACAGTGGCCATAAAAAGTACTCTCGCCAGCTTCGTTGAAGCGGCTTTTGTACTTTTCCTCCAGCTCATTGGTGATTACGACTGTGGCGAAATCTCCACCGAAATCGCCTCGTTCTTTGCCGTAAGAGGAATTGATGTCCAGCTTGATGCGCGATATGACCAGCAGACAGCCGCTTACCGTCCGATAGATGGCAATTTCAGAATTCGGTGTGTAACTTTCACGCCACTTCATGTTGTACCCGACTGCAGTATTTCTTCCCCCCGGCACGGTGCAGGTTTCACCTTTGGCGGGCATATACTCGGCGATGGCCTTATAGGCAAAATCGGGCGGTAAATCGGCGGTGAAGGTGAATGTGTCCGGCTGCCCAGTAGAGCAACCCGTGACCAACGCAAGACAACAACCCACACCTGCAATGCCTGCTATCCGTTTCATAGCGGCACATCCCCCCGCCAAAAACCCACCAACTGCCGCACCCGTTCAAAGTGCTCCACCGGACTCTCATCACCCCGCACCTCCCACTGCGGTGACAACGTAAAACCTGGCGTCTGCAAACTCTGAATCAATAGAAATTCCAACTGCTGCGGCTCCAACCAGCCCCATGCATCCGCCAGGGCCAAGCGCTCACGCAACCACACGTCAGGGTCATGCACTTCGGCGAGGTTGGCGTAGGCCTCCACGTGCTCGGCCAACAAGTAACGGTGGGCGTTGAGCCGGCGAATTTCCGAGGCCTGGGGTTGAGGCAGGGGCGTGCGCAACCAGAGGGGGTTGTCCGGCACGGGATGCGTGCCGGGGGCGGGGTTAAGCGTTGTTTTCCAGGCTGTGCCGTCCCAGTAGCACACGCTGATCGCCGGCCCGAGTAAGGCCGGATACGCTTCGACCGGCAAATGTTGCAGTGCCCGACTCAAGACTCGATTGTCGTGAAAGCGGTACAGCGCCTGATAGGGGCGCGTCCCGACAATCAACCGCTCTTGCCAGTGACTGACCAGTTGGCGCAAGGCGCCTTTTTCCACGCTCGCGAGCCAGCCCCAGTTGCGTTCTGGATGATCCAGCAGGTCATCGAGGCGTCTGTCGCCGGACGGATCCAGCGTGAAGATGAACGGACCGGCATCGGCCAGATTCGCGAGGGTCGTGCCGTTGTAGACGCTCAAGTACTGGTCATGTCCGCTGGCCTTCAACAACAGCTGACGGGTTTCGCGTTCGTTCTGCGAGTCCAGCACCAGGCACAACTCATGGCCCGAGCGGCGTTGTTCGTTCATCCATTGGCGGGGGAGTGCGTTGATCATGCGGCCGCTCCTTCCGTCAGGCAGACGCCATCACGGCAGGCTTCGCAGATCGGGCAAAAGTCCGCCGCCAGCGCGTTGCTTGCCGCCATCAGTGCGGGCTGGGACGACGCGAGCATAGGCGGCAGTTCAGGTGGTACAGACAAGCCGTCAACTGACCGAGGCATTGCGATTGAGGCGGCTGGCGCACGCATGGGAGCTCCGCCAATCTGGAGTTCGCTGCTGCCGAAAATCCCGCCGCCGCCCACCACCAAGTGTTCTCCACCTGCGTTGATTGTGAAGCTTGACCCGGCGTTAAAAATCACGTGATCACCTGCCTCGGCAATAATAAGGCGGCCAGCGCCTAGCACCAGCGCTTGATCAACGTGGGTGTGGCTGTTGCCGGCAACTTGCAGATAATCGTTGGCCTTCAGCTGTATGTGCCGGTCGCCGGTGGTGGTTCGATGTTCGGTGGCTTCCAGCACGGTAAAACTGTCGCCCTTGACGGTGGTGCACTGCTCGTTGCCGATCTCCATTCGGCTGTCGTTCTCTATCCGCTGTTCCATGTCCCGCTGGGCGCGAAGGTAAATCAACTCCTGGCCGGCACGGTCTTCAACGTGCAGTTCGTTGAACCCCGTGCTGTCCGGCGAACTGCGGGAGCGGAATACGCTACGGGTTTTATTTGCAGGTAATTCGTAGGGCACCGGGTTGGCGCTGTTGGCGAGGCATCCAATGATTTCGGGATGATCGGGGTCGCCTTCCTGAAAACTCACCTGGACCTCCATGCCGACTCTAGGCACGGCGACGCCGCCAAAGGCATTACCGGCCAGGAGGGAGGAGACCCGCAGCCAACAACTGCTTTTATCGTCGTGACGGCCTTCGCGATCCCAGAAGAACTGCACCTTGACCCGACCGTAGTCGTCGCAGTGGATTTCCTCGCCTTTCGGGCCGGTGACCACTGCGCTCTGATTGCCGGCGATGCGTGGTTTGTCATGGGGCAGCGGCGAGCGGTAGATCACATCCCAAGGCGTGGCGAGGAATTGGTTGCGATAACCCTGAAAGCCGTTTTGATCGCCGGTGCCGGTGTAGGTCGCGTACTGTTGCAGGACCTGCGGTTGCGCCCCTTCATGCTCGATTTCGGTCAGCAACCACAGGTCGTTCCATTCTTCGTCCGGATGTTCGGACAGCGGCAGGAAGTGCCCGGAGAGCAGCGTTGGTTGATCGCTTTTACCCCGCGCCACACGGCACTCGGCGCGGTGACGCTCAAGTGCGCGTCGACTCAACAGCTTGCCGCGATCACGTTGGGAAAAACGGCCGGGGTACTGGTAATCCTCCAGATCCGGCTGAGTCCTGGACATATCAGACCTGCTCTCGGCCTCCAGCAAGATACGCGCTTTGTTGAAGTCATAATCGCGGCGAGTGGTGCGGCTGGTACCTGCTTTCACTTGCACGTCAAAGTGGCTGATCACAGGCGTTTCGGCGACCATGCCATCGTCATGCTTATAGCGCGTTGGACGGTCGAGCCTGGGAAAAACGGTCTGGTCGTCACCAAACACCAACACATGTTTTTCGCGGCTGTGCTGGAAGTGGTAGTGCAGGCCTTCTTCTTGGCATAGGCGTTCTATGAACTGGCGATCCGACTCGTCGTACTGAACGCAATACTCTCGGTCCGGAGAGTCGCCGCCCACCTGAAACTGGTGAAAATCACGATTGATGCCGTGGCCTTCCAGTACCTGCGCAATGATTTGCGGGACGGTCATTTTCTGAAAAATGCGGCGATTGTTGCGGTGGTCGAGATACGCCAATCGAGGCACCAGGGTCACGGTATAACGGGTCAGGCGATTACCGAGGCTGCCTTTGCCCACGCAATGAATTTGCCCATGAATGCCGTTGCCAGCATCGTTGAAGGCGAGGAAGGCTTGTTTGTTCAACAAGCTGTCCTGGTTCAGGTCCTGCCTGTCGCTGACCAGTTCGATTTCAAAGGCGTAAGGCTGGCTGATGAACTCCTTGCCGGTGAATTTGAGCACCTGAAGGTCATGTTCAATGTCTTTGATCGTGAGGCTGAAACGGGAGTGAGGGCTAGCGTCGAACATCCATGATTCCTTGTCCTGTGACGTGGCACAGGCTCCGGGACGTTGATGCAACACGCGTGAAAGGCCTTCCATGGCCAGATCACAACAGGACGTCCTGGAGCCGGGTTCGGTGCAACGCTACCAAGGGTGCATAGGAATTGATGTCAGACGCTTCCCAAAATGTTGTTACACATCAGTCTGGGGGTGACCCGGGCCGGATTCTGTCAGCACTTTCCTGAACGTTTCCACCAGCGGCCGCAAGTTGATCCGGTGCCACGCGGCCCACAGCGGCGTGGTGAAGGAAATCCATGGCACTTCCCGCAGCACCACGCCGGGTGGTGCGTTGCGGCTCAGGCCTTTCTGGATCATGGCGATGCCCAGCCCCGACGCCACTAATCCCAACGCGGTGAAAGGTTCAGTGGCTTCCATGCGAATGTCCGGGGTGAAACCGGCGCGGATGCAGGCGCTGACGAAGTCGTCGCGGCTGGCGGCGTCCTGGCGGGGTTGCACGCCGATCCATTCCTGATCGGCCAGGTCCGCCGAGGTCAGTGTTGTGTGGTTAGCCAACGGATGATGTTCGGGCAGGGCCAGCAGCATCGGATCGTCCAGCACCTGAAAACCCAGCAGATCTGGATCGTCGGCGACGGGCGGTTCGCTGACCAGGGCGATATCCAGACTACGCTGACGCAGGCCTTCGAGTTGTTCGGCGGAATTGAGGTTATACAGCGCGACGTGCACGTTCGGCCGGTCAACCCGCAGCACCCGCAAGGCATTGGGCAAGACGCCGGCGTGCATAGCGTTTTCGATGTAGCCGATGCACAAGCCGCCTTCTTCACCGCGACCGAGGCGCTTGCCCAGAGATTCCAGGCGATTGGCGTGGATCAGCAGGGCGCGGGTTTCGGCCAGGAAAGTCTGGCCATCGCGGGTCAGGCGAATGCGTTGCTGGCTGCGCTCGAACAGGGTCAGCCCCAGGCGCTCTTCGAGCTGGGCGATCTGCCGGCTCAAAGGCGATTGGGAAATGTGCAGGCGTTCGGCGGCGCGACCGACGTGTTCTTCTTCGGCGACGGCGACGAAGTAGCGCAATTGGCGGATGTCGATCATGTCAGACCTATAGGGACTCAAGTGCTGCACATTATGTCTTGGACGGTCCGATCATCGCAATCTAGGATCTGCTCAACGGTCACCTCTGCTGACCCCTGACACTCAAGAGGAAAAACCCATGAGCTTGAAAGACAAACTGCCCGGCGCCCTCGGTTTCGGCACCGCCCCATTGGGCAACATGTTCCGCGCCATTCCTGAAGAAGAGGCGATGGCCACCGTCCACGCTGCCTGGGATGCCGGTGTGCGTTACTTCGACACCGCACCGTTTTACGGTTCGGGCCTGTCGGAAATTCGCCTGGGCGCCGCGTTGGCCCAGTACAACCGCGACGACTATGTGCTGAGCAGCAAAGTCGGCCGAGTGATTCTCGATGAAGTCGAAGACGCCGCGGCCCGTGACTTGGGCGAAAAAAGCGGAGTATTCGAACACGGCCGCCCGAACAAGATCGTCAACGACTACAGCGCCGACGCCACGATGCGTTCCATCGAAGACAGCCTCAAGCGCCTGCAAACCGATCGTCTGGACATCGTCTGGGTGCATGACATCGCCCAGGACTTCTACGGCGATCAATGGCTGGAATACTTCAACCAGGCCCGCACCGGCGCCTTCAAGGTGCTGACCCGTTTGCGCGAAGAGGGCGTGATCAAGGGCTGGGGCCTGGGCGTGAACAAGGTTGAGCCGTGCGAGCTGACCCTGGATCTGACCGAAGCCCAGCCGGACGGCTTTCTGCTGGCCGGTCGCTACACGCTGCTCGATCACGACCGTGCGTTGCAACGCTTGATGGACGCCGCGCTGGCACAGAACGTCGAGATCGTGGTCGGTGGTCCTTACAGCTCGGGCATTCTGGCCGGTGGTACACACTTCGAATACCAGAAAGCCAGCCCGGCGATCATCAATAAAGTCGAGCAGATCAAGCGAATTGCTGCCGCCCATGGTGTCGACATCAAAGCGGCTGCGTTGCAGTTCTCGTTGGCTAACCCGGCCGTGGCGGCGGTGATTCCAGGCTCCAGCCGTCCGGACCGGATTGCTGAAGACGTTGCCGCGATGTCGGCGGTCATTCCCGCTGCTTTCTGGCAGGCGATGCGCGAGGCGAAACTGGTGTCCGAACGTGCGCCATTGCCGATCATTGGAGGTTGAGCATGAAAATCGATCTGAGTGGAAAACTCGCCATTGTCAGCGGCAGCACCGCCGGCATTGGCCTGGGCATCAGCAAGGCGCTGGCCGAATCCGGCGCCACGGTGGTGGTGATCGGCCGCGAGACGGCCAAGGTCGAACAGGCGCTGGCGAGCATTCGCCAGAGCGTGCCGGACGCGCAGTTGCGTGGCCTGACCGCCGATTTGGGCACGGCCGAAGGCGCCGAGTTGTTGTTCGCCGCCGAACCACGGGCGGACATCCTGGTGAACAACCTCGGGATCTTCAACGACGTGGATTTCTTCGACACGCCGGACAGCGAGTGGACGCGTTTTTATGAGGTCAACGTAATCTCTGGCGTGCGCCTGTCCCGCCATTACGTGCCGGACATGGTCAAGCAGGGCTGGGGTCGGGTGATCTTCCTGTCCTCGGAATCCGGGGTCGCAACACCGGCCGACATGCTCAACTACGGCGTGACCAAAAGCGCCAACCTGGCGGTGTCCCATGGTTTGGCCAAACGGCTGGCGGGCACTGGGGTGACGGTTAATGCCATCCTGCCTGGCCCGACGTTGACCGATGGCCTGGAGCAGATGCTCAAGGACGCCACTGACAAATCGGGGCGCAGCGTTCGGGAAGAAGCCGACGCCTTCGTGCGCAAGGCTCGGCCGACCTCGATCATCCAGCGCGTGGCGGATGTCGAGGAGGTCGCGAATCTGGTGGCTTATATCGCCTCGCCGCTGTCTTCGGCCACTACTGGCGCAGCTTTACGGGTCGACGGCGGCGTCGTCGACAGCATGGCGATCTGAACCTTATTGATTGAGAGAGACTATTTCATGGCTACAGCATCAGCATTCATCGACATCCCGGCGACCACCGACCAGGTTTGGCAATTGATTGGCGGCTTTAATTCGTTGCCGGACTGGCTGCCGTTTATTCCCAAAAGCGAGCTGAGTGAAGGCGGCCGGGTGCGTAGCCTGCAAACGGCGGACGGGGCGGTGGTGGTTGAACGGTTGGAGGCGTTTGATAACGCCGGGAAGACTTACAGCTATTCGATTTTGCAGGCACCGTTTCCGGCGACTGACTATCTGGCGACTATCAGTGTTGAAGCGCAGGGGCAGGGTGCGCGAGTGACGTGGTCGGGGCGGTTTACGCCTGTCGGTGTGAGCAATAAAGAGGTTGAGGATTTGTTTGCCGGGATTTACCAGGGCGGCCTCGAAGCCCTGCGCGCCAACTACCCGGCCTGACCCTGAACTGATCGTTCCCACGCTCTGCGTGGGAATGCCTCTAGGGACGCTCCGCGTTCCAGCTCTCGAAAGGGACGCGGAGCGTCCCGGGCTGCATTCCCACGCAGAGCGTGGGAACGATCAGCTACTGAGCCGGCAATTTAAGCTCCGCGCACAACCCACCCCCCTCACGATTACTCAACGTCAACGATCCCCCGATCGCCAGCGCCAGCTGCTGCGCAATCGCCAACCCCAAACCGGTCCCGCCGGTACTGCGGTTACGCGAATTCTCCACGCGATAAAACGGTTCCATCACCTGAGCCAATTCTTCCTCGGCAATCCCTGGCCCGCGGTCCATCACCTTCACCGACAAACTGCCGTCAGCCTTCGCTTCTACCCACAACTCGGCGGCGCCGGCGAACTTCAGCGCGTTGTCCGTCAGGTTCACCAGCACCCGCCGCAAGGCGTGCGGCCGGGTGTTGATCACCGCGTCGCTTTTACCGCCCAGCTGCACGTCTTTGCCCATGTCCTGATAGTCGAACACCAGGCTGTCGAGGAACGAATCCAGATTGGTGCGGCGACTTTCTTCGGTGGCGCCATGAACGCTGCGGGCATAGGCCACGCCTTCGCGCACCAGGTGTTCTATCTCGCCAAGGTCATTCCAGAGTTTGTCTTTCTCGGCGCAGTCGTCCATGAATTCGGCGCGCAGTTTCATCCGGGTGATCGGGGTTTGCAGATCGTGGGAAATCGCCGCCAGCAGTTGCATGCGTTCCTTGAGGTAAGCGGCGATGCGCGCCTGCATCGAATTGAACGCCTTGGCGGCATGCGCGACTTCGGTCGGGCCTTTTTCGTCCAGGTGCACCGCGTGGGTGTTGGGGTCCAGGGTCTCCACCGCCTGAGCCAGGCGGGTGAGAGGGCGGATGGCGATTCTCACGGCCAGCCAGGTGCAGATGAGCATCAGTGCCAGTTGCCCCAGCAACACGATGGGCAGCCACGGCGACAACGGCACCATCGAGGGCCGAATGTCGATGGTCACCGGGCTGCCGTCCGCCAGTTTCAGGTGGACCTGATAATGTTTTTCCGGCCCGGGGATGTCGGTCATCGTCATCGGGTAATCCTTGCCGATGGCCTCTTTGATCGACGTCATCGCCATCGGTGAATCGCTCATGGGCACGCCCGGCGAGCCTTCGTTCAACAAATAGCGGTAGTTGCGTCGATCCAGTTGTTGCAGCCAGCTCATGCGTTCTTCGGCCGGCAAGCGGTCGAGGATGGCGATGGAGGTCGAGACGTCGGTTTCCAGATTGCCCAGCATGGTGTTCTTCGTGCTTTGGTAGCGCTCGTAGTACTGCGCGCCGAAAGACAGCACCTGCGCGAGAATCAAGCCGATCAGGAAGATCAGCGACAGCCGCGAGGCGAGCGTGCGAGGCCAGTGCATCGAGAGGTTCATGAGGGCGCCCCAAGCACTTCCACCGGCAGCGAAAACACATAGCCTTCGCTGCGCACGGTTTTGATGTAGGCCGGTTCGCGGGCATCGTCCAGCAAGCGCTGGCGCAAGCGGCTGACCAGCAAGTCGATGGAGCGGTCGAACAGGTCGGCATCGCGGCCTTGGGTCAGGTTCAGCAGTTGATCGCGATTGAGTACCCGCTGAGGGTGATCGAGGAATACCCGCAGCAACCGATATTCCGCGCCACTGAGCGCGATCATCGTGCCGTCCTCATCGAGCAGGTGCCGGGCCGAGGTGTCCAGGCGCCAGCGCCCGAAGGCCAGCAAGCGACCGCTTTCGGTGACCACCAGGTTGGGCGGCAGCATCCGCGTGCGGCGCAGCACGGCGTTGATTCGGGCGAGCAGTTCACGGGCGGCAAATGGCTTGACCAGGTAATCGTCGGCGCCCATTTCCAGGCCGATGATGCGGTCGGTTTCATCGTTGCGCGCGGTGAGCATCAGCACCGGCGTGGCCTTGTGTTTGCCGGCGCGCAACTCACGGCACAGCATCAGGCCATCGTCGCCCGGCATCATGATGTCGAGCACGATCAGGTCCACCGGCGTGGATTCCAGAAAGGTGCGCATTTGCCGTCCATCCGCGACGACGGTGGTGCGCAGGCCGTTTTTCTTGAGGTAGTTGCCTACCAGTTCCCGGATCTCGCGGTCATCGTCCACGATGAGAATGTGATCGACGTGTTCCATTTGGCCAGGCCTCTGTAGATGGGGGATGTCGCGCAGTCTATCGAGCCTTGGCCCGCTCGCCCGCAGTCCTTTGTATTGCAGTGTATCTGGCCTGTCGGTGGATACACGTGGACGCAAAAACACCCATTTTCAGGGCATTTGTATCGCTCTGTATCCCGGCCCGGTTCTGATACGTACCGATTTACCCGCGCCTGTTCCCGACACAGTCGGGATACCTCGCGGGCTTCTAATAGGTTCCATCGAGGCAAATCAAACCGCCTCGGCCCACTAAACGATTGACCTATCGAGGCCTTGAGGAAACCACCATGAACACCAAAGCCGTCTACGCCGCTTGCCTGTTTGCCGCCCTGAACATCTGCACCTTGTCGGCCCGCGCCGAAGCCGATGTTTCCGCTAAAACCTACACCTACGGCACGCACCTGGACATCAAGAAAGTGGTGTCGCTGAAACAGGACGCCTCGCCTTCCTGTGGGGTTGTGGATGCCCAGCTGACTTACCTGGACTCCCATAACAAAACCCAGGTTCTGGACTATCGCAAATTGGCTGATGCCTGCAACTCGGACAACTGAGTCCTGCGCTGACCCATGGCCCATTCCATTTGAAACAGGAAGCCCATCATGAACAACGTTACCCGCTATTTGACTGCCATTGCCTTCTCCGCGGCTGGCGCCGCTGCCCATGCCAACGCTGCTGTTGAACAGAAAATCTGTGGCAGCGCTACTTGCTTTCAGCTGACGCCGGTGGCGCAGAAGGGCGGGAGCGTTTTTCTGGCAGAGGATGGTTCGAGCCGCACGCCGCAGGGCCAACAGCTGGAAAACCAGACGGCCTGAGGCCAGAACACTGATCTGTGAACACCACCGATCCAGTGTGGGAGCGGGCTTGCTCGCGAAAGCGGAGTGTCAGTCGACATGAATGTTGAATGTGCTGACCTCTTCGCGAGCAAGCCCGCTCCCACAGGGGATGTGTGGTGAGTCGTCCTCTACATTTTCAAGGTGACATCCATGTTTCTCATCGCTTTCCTGGGCGGCATATTGACCGTCCTCAGCCCTTGCATCCTCCCGGTCGTGCCGTTCCTGTTCGCCGGTGTTAAACGCACACGATCCTCGATCCCGCTCACCCTCGGCGGCATGGTCCTGACCTTCGCCCTGATTTCCAGCCTGGCCGTGGTCAGCAGCGAGTGGGTAATACACGCCAACAACACCGGCCGTCACGTCGCACTGATCGTGATGGTGCTGTTCGCCCTGTCGCTGATTTCCGCCCGTGTCGGTGACTGGCTGGCCCGTCCCTTCGTGGCGCTGGGCAACCGTCTCGATCCGGACACCCGCAAAATGTCCGGCCCGTTGAGTTCGATCATGATCGGCGTTGCCACCGGCCTGCTCTGGGCACCGTGCGCCGGACCGATCCTCGGGGTCATCCTCACGGGCGCCATGCTGCAAGGCGCAAACGCTCAAACCAGCCTGTTACTGGTGGCGTACGGCCTGGGCAGCGCATTGTCCCTGGGCACCTTGATCTTCGCCGGTCGCGGCCTGGTCAATCGACTGAAAACATCGATTCCGGTCACCGGTTGGCTGCGTCGTGGTACGGGTGTTGCGGTGCTGGCGGCTGCGGCGGTGATTTCCACCGGGGCCGACAAAACACTGCTGGCCGGCACGTCGTCCGAAGGCGTCAGCAGCATCGAGAAAGGGCTATTGGAAACCGTGCCGAAGGTTGTCGATTACTTGGTCAGCAAGGTCAGCGCAGACTCGTCCATGGACAATGCCCAAGGCGCCATGCCGTCAATTGCCGGCGCAGTGCAATGGCTTAACTCGCCAGCCCTGACCAACGAGTCCCTGAAAGGCAAAGTGGTGCTGGTGGATTTCTGGACCTACGACTGCATCAACTGCCAGCACACCTTGCCCTACGTGAAGGATTGGGCGAAGAAATACGAGAAGGATGGCCTGGTGGTGATCGGCGTCCACACCCCTGAATACGGTTTCGAGCGCATCATCGACAACGTCAAGGATCAGGTGAAAACGCTCGGCATCACCTACCCGGTGGCCATCGACAACAACTACGCGATCTGGCGCAATTTCGACAACCAGTATTGGCCGGCTCACTACCTGATCGACGCCAAGGGTCAGGTGCGTTACACCCACTTTGGTGAAGGCCGCTACGAGACTCAGGAGAAAGTGATTCAGCAGTTGCTGGAAGAGGCTAAAGCTCCCGCCGCATAAACCTTCAAATCAATGGCTCACAGGCTGCGCGCCGTGGGCCATTGGTTTTTTCTCCTGACTGCGCCGCCACGCCGCCGGTGGCGCTCCATACTCTCGGCGAAAGGCCCGACTGAACGCCGTGTCGGTCTGATAGCCCACCTCTTCGGCAATCCGCATCAACGAGCTGTTACTGCTGCGTAACAGGTTGGCCGCCAGCAACATCCGCCATTGCGTCAGGTACTGCATCGGCGAACTCCCCACCAGTTGCTGGAAGCGCTCCGCCAACACCGATCTTGACGTGCCGGCAGTACGCGCCAGTTCATCCAGCGTCCAGGCGTGACACGGTTTTTTGTGCAACGCGTTGAGGGCGGCGCCAACGATCCGGTCGCCCACACCCGCCAGCCAACCGGTACGACCTTCGCCCTGTTCGTGCATGTACAGGCGCAGCACCTCGATGAACAACACCTCGGCCAGTTTCGCCAGCACACCTTCGCCGCCGGGGCGGGGCGAGCGCGCTTCGGCCAGCGCATAACGGACCGACGATTCCAGCCAGATACCGGCATTCGAGCCGCGCACATTGACCCGGACCACCGCGGGTAACCCGGTCAGCAACATGCCGGCCAGACAGGTATCGCAGGCCAGATAGCCGCACACCAACCGCGTTACCGCGCCGCCACCGCCATAGCTCAATTGCCGTGGACGGCGTGCCAGCACCACGTCCAGCCGTGCACCGGTGGCCGGCGCGAGCCCAGGTTGTGAGCTCATGCGATGGGCATCTCCCTGCGGGAAAACCACCACATCGCCGGCCGTCAGCAGGAGCGGCGGATCATCACCCAGTTCGACATAACACTCGCCTTCGGTGATCAAGTGGAAGATCACCACGCGTTCGGCGCCGGGTTCCAGAAACGGCGCCGCCGTGTCGGCGCTCGGCGATTGGTAGCACCAGGGGGCAGTGAACCTGGCATTGATGAAAATCGCGCCGACCAGACGGACGACGCGCAGCGTCTGAGACAGGGCGTCCATGGTGGCTTTCCCGTGTGGGCGGCTGCTTTGGGTGGTGAGCTTGATTGTGAGCCTGTCGCCGCACAGCGTGAAATCTCCGGACGATCGGGCAGGGTTAGCCGACGATCGGACAGGACGCCAGCGTTGCTCGGCGCGATAGTTGGCACACAGGGTCAGCCGACCCTGTCATCAATAACAAGAATGAGAGGTTGCCATGCCTAAGTTCGTTATAGAACGCGAGATTCCAGGTGCTGGAACACTGTCAGAAAGGGATTTGAAAGCCGTCTCGCAAAAATCGTGCAAGGTGTTGCGCGATCTGCCAGAGGTGCAGTGGCTTCAGAGTTACGTCACCGGTGACAAGCTCTACTGCGTGTACATCGCGCCGAACGCGGAGCTCATCCGGGAACACGCCAGGCAGGGTGGTTTCCCTGCCAACAGCGTGTCCCAGGTCATGAGCATTATCGATCCCACGACGGCGGAGTAAGCGTCCGCCGGTTCCTGCTCAGTGATCCAACTCCGCCAGAGAAAGAATCCATGAGTACACCCATTGATCTTACTGCCTTGAAAAACCGTCAGATGGCCTCTTGGGCCAGCGGCGACTATGCCGTGATCGGCACCACCTTGCAGATCGTCGGCGAGCAACTGGCCGAGGCCTGCGACCTGCTTTGCGATGAACGCGTGCTCGACGTGGCCGCCGGCAACGGTAACGCGACGCTCGCTGCCGCGCGCCGTGGTTGCCACGTCACGTCGACCGACTATGTGGCCGCGCTGCTGGAACGCGGCGAAGACCGGGCCAGGGCAGAACGCCTGGACGTGATGTTTCAAGTGGCTGACGCTGAAGCCTTGCCGTTCGAGGATGCCAGCTTCGATGCCGTGCTTTCGACCTTCGGTGTGATGTTTACCCCGGATCAGCCCAAGGCGGCGGCGGAACTGGCGCGGGTTTGTCGCCCAGGAGGGCGGATCGGCCTCGCCAACTGGACGCCCGAAGGGTTTGTCGGCCAGATGTTCAAGACCCTCGGCCGCCACCTGCCGCCACCGCCGGGCGCTCAACCGCCTTCGCAGTGGGGCACCGAAGCCTGGCTGAACACGCAGTTCGACGAACGTGACTTTCTACTCCAGGTGGCGCGCAAGACCTTCAACTTCCGTTACCGCTCGGCCGAGCATTTCATCGACACGTTCCGCACCTGGTACGGCCCGGTCCACAAAGCCTTCGCAGCGCTGCCTCCTGAAGGCGCCCAAGCGCTGGAAAACGACCTGACCGAACTGATCAACCGCATGAACAGAGCAGGAGAAAAATCGCTGGTGGTGCCGAGTGAATACCTGGAGGTGGTGATCACCCGGCGTTGACCTGGCAACACAAATCTAATGTGGGAGCGGGCTTGCTCGCGAAGGCGGAGTGTCAGTCGACAATGATGTTGCCTGACACTCCGCCTTCGCGAGCAAGTCGAATCGTCGCACCGCCGCTCCCACAGGGTTATGTGGTGTCCAGTAGGGCAGTTATTCATCCAGCCGCTCGGTGTACACCACCCAAACGCTGCACGGCATTTTGTACAGCAGATGCTCCACCGTACTGCCGATCAGCCGGCCCATGCCGCGATGGCCGATCCGGCCCATGACAATCACGTCAATGTCATAGGCATCGACATAGCGGGTGAGGACCTTGGACGGGTTGCCCATGATCATGTGTCGCTGCTCCGGCGCAATGCCGTTGCGCTCGGCCAGGTCGTTGAAGGCATCTTCCTGGTAATCGAATACGGTCCTGGCCTTGCCCGACGAGAAGAACGCCGATCCGTTGTCGAAGCCGAATTCGTCGGCGCTGATGGATGAAAGGTCATAGGCGTAGACCAGATCGAGCTCGGCATTACAGGCGCTCGCCAGTTTTGCCGCCTCGTGGAGGATCCGGTCGTTGAAGGTTTTGTAATGGTCATCGCGATGAAAGGGGTCGACCGCCGCGACGATCTTTTTCGGCAAGGCGTGCACGGCGTGGCTGACGAAATGCAGCGGCACCGGGCATTCGCGCAACAAGTGCACATCGAGCGGGGTAAACATCAGCCGTGACAACAGCGATTCGTGCTCCAGCGCCTTGATCAGCACATCCATCGGCTGCTCTTTGAGGTGAATCAGGATTTCCTCCAGAGGGCGTTCTACCCAGGCCACTTCGGTGGTGACGTGGACCCCGATCTTGCGCAAGGGGCGGGCCTGTTCCTCAAGCCATTGGCGGTGGCGCTCGACGTAGCCCACGCGCATCTGTTCCAGGGCCTTTTCGTTGACCAGACTGGCGGTCGCCAGGCCTTCAAGGTAATCGAAGGCGACGATGTGCAGCGCCGCGTCTTCGGCCTTGGCCAGCGCAGCGGCCCTGTCGAAAGCGGGGCTGTGCTCCATCAGCGGTGATGCAACCAGCATGAAGCGGGATTGACCAGACATGACGAACCTCCCGTGGATTAGCCGCCCGACGTGCGGCTCGTGCGACGTACATCCAGGCTCTAAGTATTGACCATGATCAACCTTCCGTCCGTAAACCGGGTGCTGGCTGAGGTTCGTGCTGGTGCCGGATGCGTTGACCGGGCGCGAGGATATCCAGAACGATTACTTGGGGCCGTGGGGGAGGGCACTATTGAATGAACACTAACTGCACATGACACTAACGGCCTTTGCGGCGCGTTGCAGTTCTTGTTTGACGTCGACCGGTATCCGCTGTTTCACCAGTCGTTGCTCGAGGAATGTCTGATCGCCTCGGGTATCCACCTGAGCGTCAATAGCCGCATCCTGTGCTTCTATGGTGGCAGCGTGAGCCTCTATGACCGAATCGACCTCCGCGTCGCTCTTGGCGGCGTCGAGTGCACCAATGAGGGTTGCCACTTCGTCTTCTTCAGCCTTGCCATAGGCTTCTACGGACAGTCCGGCAGCCAACGCCCGCGCCCGGATTTCCACGCCTTTGAGCGTCTGCTTGGCCTGCCCGCACAGCAAATCGTGTTTTTGGCTTTCGACGATTTTCCATTGGAAAAAACCATAGGTCATCGTGCCGATAATCGCTACGGTCATACCACCGATCAGGATCCGTTTCATGGCTACAGTCGTGAAAGTCTGGGGATTGAGGGGGCGGTGGACATCGCTTCGTTCTCTATTCGAGGAATTGAAAGCGTAGCACCGGAACCCGGCCAAGCCCGGTCCAATGTCAATGCAAATTACAGTAGTGAAGGAGCGGCGTGTCTTCAAGATTGTAGCCTCACAGCCCTCGGCGTCCCGCTAGTTGCCGTCTGCCACTTTGCGTTCTATCTCCGCTATTTTCCGACGGAGTTCCTCAGCTTCCAGCTCTTCGGTTCGAGTTGGAGAGGGCGTATTGGTCTGATCGACGTTGACGGGCTTGCCAGACGTATCGGTGGGCGGGGCGTTTGACGTTGCTTCTGGTTCGACGTCGTTAACACTGTCATCGTTGTTCATATCGCTGACCTCCATTGACCTGAACATTGGATTCAACGCTGTGGCTTGAGTTCGAGATTTTTTGTCGGTGTCGATCAGCTTGGGCCATGAAACCTACCGGCGGTCAGACCGCCTGAATTTTCCCGCCGGGCGGTACTCCACCGTCCGAGGAGCAGTCGCTACTTAATGGCGGTGTAATCCGCCGGGGGAACACGTAATGCCATCGGTCGAAGATTTCAGAATCCAGTCTCACGCTTTCCTGATCGAACTGGACGCCGCAACGATGGGCATGATGACGCTGGTCTCTTCCAAATGTGTTTCAGGACCAGAATGGGAAGAGGCGACCAAACGGCATCACGATGCTTACGAGATCTGGAATGCCTTTCTTAATGTCTCTCCTTCAAGCACTGACGTCGTCACTCCGTTAATTACTTCGGGCGCCGACTAAGGACGGCTGGACGAAAACACGACAACTCCCCCCGGCGATTCACCGTATCAGTGCTCTTTGACTTTCTTGATGCGGAAAATAATCAGCGCAAGGATCGCGATCGCGAGGGGCGTCATCGCCAGCATCGCCTCTCGCGGGGCCACCTCGGCGCCGAGCAGGTGCAACCCTGAGTAGCCAAGCTTGAGCAGGTTCAGCAGGTAGTAAGTAATGGCGATAATCGACAGACCTTCCACGGCGCGCTGGATCTTGATCTGAGCGTCGGCGCGGGCGTTCAGGCTTTTGAGAATTTCCGAGTTCTGTTCTTCCATTTCCACCTGAACCCGGGCTTGCAACAGGTCGCCCAGATTGGCCACGCTTTTCGCCAGGTGCTCCAGGCGTTGTTCGGTGGCGGTGCAGTACCTGACGGTGGGTTTGAAACGGCGTTCGATGAACACCCCGAGACGCTGGCAATCGCCGACGTGACTTTCCCGCAATTCGCCCAGGCGCTCGTACACGAGTTGGGCATAGGCCTGGGTGGCACTGAAGCGGTGGCGGGTTTTCGCGGTACTGCTGACCACTTGGGCTGACAGGTTGGAGATGTCCGCCAGCAGGGCTTTCGCGTTGCCGCTGTCGGCGTCGGCGTTACGCTCGGAGAGGGTGACCAAGGTCTTGTCAAAGACATCGAGTTGCGCGCTCAAGGTCTTGGCCATGGTCAACGACAGCGAGGCCATCATGCGGTAGGTCTCGATTTCCAGCAGACGACGGATCATCCGCCCTTGGCGGTAAGCGTTGAGGCGCCGGTTGATGAACAGAATGTGGTTGTTGCCCTCCTCGCTGAGACGAAAATCGCTCCAGACCACCGCATCGCCACCGCCCACGCAGGAACCGCACGGGTCCTTGAAACCGTAGCCGGCGAGGTCCAGGCCGGCTTCGCCACGCACGACGATCTGCACCGAGTTGATCAGCTGCGGCAAATGCGCTTCGACCTTTTGCGCCAGCACCTCGGGCAGCGATGTCCAGGACAGGTCATCGCAGGATGAAGTGACCACCAGGGTCAGGGTGAAGAACTCGGCGTGGCGTTCCCATTTCAGGGCATGGCCATCGAGTTGGGTGATGCCCTGGGCGGCATGAGGATCGATCGGAGCAGGGCAGCAGCGCTCCAGCAGCGCATTGCACTCCGGCTCCCCGCCAAGGAAGGCCAGATGAAACACATGGGCCGGTTCGTCGAAATACAGCGACGGACGCGCGTGCAGTTCATTGTGCAGGGTTTGTCTTTGCGGATGCATGCTGTTCAGGCCATTGATCGACTGCTGTTGTAGGTGGGACAGGTCGATGAACTGATGAGTCACAAGCTCAAAAAAAGGCGCCTTGTACATCGTGAATCAGGCGCCCAAAACGGAAGAAACGGGTTACCTCTTGCTTGATTGTTCTCTGATCTGCGTCAGGCTGAGTCGTGGGGTCAATGCTTCAGGGTCGACCCTGACCTCAATCAAGGATGGCCGGGACATACCCAGGCAGCGTTCAAACGCCGGGGCAAATTCCGACGTGGCGCTGACCACCTCGCCATGCAGTCCATAGGCTTGGGCCAGTGCGGCGAAATCCGGGTTGTGCAATTCAGTGCCTGACACGCGTCCAGGGTAGTTGCGTTCCTGGTGCATTCTGATGGTTCCGTACATTCCGTTGTTGATCACAACGAAAATCACATGGGCGCCATATTGCGCTGCGGTCGCTATCTCCTGACCGTTCATCAAGAAGCAGCCATCCCCGGAAAACGACACCACCACTCGATCCGGGCACGTCAGTTTGGCGGCTACCGCCGCAGGAACGCCGTAGCCCATGGAACCATTGGTAGGGCCTAACTGAGTGCGGTATTGGCGGAACTGATAGAAGCGTTGAAGCCAGACGGCATAGTTTCCGGCGCCATTGGTCAGGATCGCGTCGTCTGGAAGTCTGCGATTCAACCACTCAATGATTTCGGCCATTTGCACATCGCCAGGGGAGGGCGAGTGTTGCAGATTTTCGCGGTAGCTTTTGTTGAGGGTGCGCGTCCATTCACTCTTTACCGGGCTGGTCACCGCTGGAAGCTTTGCGGCTGACAGGGCAAAGGTCGACATGCTGCTGTTGATCGCTAACGCAGGTTGGTAAACCCGCCCCAGTTCCTCGATGCCTTGGTGAACATGGATCAAGGTTTGCTTCGGTACCGGGATGTCCAGGGCCGCATACCCGCCCGTTGAAACCTCACCCATTCTGGAGCCCACGACCAACAGCAGGTCGGCGTTTTTTACCGCTGAGGACAGTTGCGCTGACGCGGCGAAACCAAGATCGCCGACATAGTTCGGGTGTCGGTTGTCGAACAGGTCCTGGCAGCGAAAGGAGGCCGCAACCGGGATGTTTTGCTGTTCAGCAAAAAGCCGGATGTCATGCACTGACTCGGCATCCCAGCCACTGCCACCCAGCACCATCAATGGACGCTCTGATTGCTCAAGCAGTGGCTGCATGGCGGCCATTTGCTCGGCAGCGGGGGTCATCAATACGCGTTTGAAAGGCCCGGCGTCACTGACTTCCGCCATTTCGGTCAACATGTCTTCCGGTAGGGCGACCACTACAGGTCCAGGCCTGCCATTGACCGCTCGGTGGAACGCCTGGCTGATCAGTTCGGGGATTCTGCGGGTGTCGTCTATTTGCACGACCCATTTCGCCAAGGGGCCAAACATCTGGCGAAAATCAACTTCCTGAAAGGCTTCGCGATACTGCTGATCGCGAGCGACCTGGCCAATGAACAGAATCATCGGCGATGAATCCTGGAACGCCGTGTGAACGCCAACCGAAGCGTTCGTTGCACCCGGGCCTCGGGTCACGAAGCAGATGCCTGGCTCTCCCGTGAGCTTGCCGTAGGCTTCTGCCATATAGGCCGCCCCACCTTCCTGGCGGCACACCACCAGCTCGATTTCTTCTTGCACGTCATGCAATGCATCGAGCACCGCGAGGTAGCTTTCTCCCGGAACACAAAAAGCTTTTTTGACGCCATGGATGCGTAAGGCATCCACCAAAATCTGACCTCCGCTACGACGAGAAATGGTTTTATTCATTGTTATCTCCTGAGTCGAATGGTGCGGTGTGAAAGGGTGAATCGCGCTCTTTCTGACAGGTACTGACTCGATCAATCGGAAGAACAACGGCCAACGTTCTGCGCCACGAATTCTGAGCATCATCGAGAAGGGGTACAAACGATGATTGCTCAGCACTTCATTCCCTCAGCTATTGAAGTCGGGCTTCAAGTCACCCAGTGACTTTTTATGCTTCAGTCATGGCTGTAAATCGTGAAATTGCAATTTCACATAACTACCGATTAATATACGGTCCATATACATTTCATATTGGATTGAGCAGTGGGTATCGTAAAAATTTCAGAAGCCATGCACGAGAATCTGCGCGTCGCCAGCGATGCGTTGAGTCGCTCGATCAACGCACAAGCCGAGCACTGGATGCGCATCGGGATGCTTGCGGAGTTGCATCCAAACCTGGACCACAGCGACCTCTGTCGCGTGCTGATTCGTGCCGAACAGGCGGGCGGCCTCGATGTAAAACAGCTGTGTGCACTCGCCGATTGTTCGCAAAGCGCCCAGGTTGATGCCGCATCAGGAGCCAAGCCATGAAGGCCAATGTAAAGCTCAATGCCCCGGCAGAAATAGCCATGTCTCGCGCTGCGGGCGCGCTGGCCGCCGAGGTCCTGGCCATGATTGCTCCGCATGTCAAAGCGGGGGTCACCACCGACGAACTTGACCGGCTCTGTCACGACTACATCGTCAACGTGCAGAAAGCCATTCCGGGCAATGTCGGCTATCACGGCTTCCCGAAAACCGTGTGTGCCTCGGTCAACCAAGTGGTCTGCCATGGCATTCCTTCGTCCACGCCGCTCAAGGATGGCGACATCGTCAATATCGACATTGCCGTGATCAAGGACGGTTGGTACGGCGACACCAGCCGCATGTACTTCGTGGGTGAGCCCGGCCCGGAGGCCCGACGTCTGGCAGAGACGACCTATGAAGCGATGTGCGCCGGTATTCGCGTCGTCCGCCCAGGCGCGACGCTGGGTGACATTGGCCATGCCATTCAGAAGGTGGCCGAAAGAGACGGGTTCAGCGTCGTGCGCGAATACTGCGGTCACGGTATCGGCAAGATTTATCACGATGAGCCGCAGGTCCTTCACTACGGCTTCCCAGGCCAGGGCCTGAAACTGAAAGCCGGCATGATCTTCACCATTGAACCCATGTTGAACGCTGGCAAACGCCATGTGAAAACCCTGGCCGATGGCTGGACCGTGGTCACCAAGGATCACTCACTCTCGGCTCAGTGGGAACATATGGTCGCGGTCACTGACGACGGCTTCGAGGTGCTGACCCGTTGGCCCGATAGTGTCGATGGGTATCCCGCCATCGTTTAGGCGCAAAATGGCGCTAGTGGTTTTGAAACCTCTACAGTTAGCATTGAGGTTTATCAACGCACCCGACGACCTGTTGGGTAACGTAACCGAGCAGGCCGAACATTGATCGAGCGACGTCAATTCAGCGGAGGCATGAAGGGGAAAAATCTCCGCTATCTGAATGAGAACCCCAACGAGAAGGCTCAAGTGGTCCGGGCAGGATTTCTGCTGCTTGAGCATTTCTCGCTGCCCGCATTCACGCAAGCACTGGATACGATAGTCACCGCGAATCTTCTGCGACCCGGGTTGTTCTCTTCCCGAACGTTCGGCTTGACCGATGAGGAAGTCATCAGTGACCTGGGCCTGGTCATTCGCCCGGATAGCCGTTTCGTTGGCTCAACGATCCAGGACCTGGACCTTCTGGTCATTTGCGGCGGCTACAGGACAGAACTCAAAGCGACGGATGAACTCATCTCCCTGTTGAGGGCTGCATCGGACCAGGGCGTCATTCTGGCCGGGTTGTGGAATGGCGCATGGTTCCTGGGAAGGGCAGGCTTGCTGGACGGATATCGTTGTGCGATTCACCCCGAACATCGCCCCGCGCTCGCGGAAATCTCCAAGGCGACGCATGTCACCAGTGAGCCCTACGTCATCGATCGAGACCGGCTCACGGCCTCGAGTCCCTCGGGGGCGTTCCACATGGCGCTGGATTGGATCAAAAGCTTGCACGACAAAGCCCTCGTCGAGGGGATTGAAGACATCCTGGCTTTCGAGGAGTCGCGTTATCGGCGGATAAAACCGACTGAAAATATCTGTGTGAGCGCGCCATTACGCGAGGTGGTGAAGCTGATGGATGCCAACCTCGAAGAGCCTCTGGAACTGGAGCAGTTGGCGGTTTACGCCGGCCGGTCGCGTCGACAACTCGAGCGCTTGTTCAAGGAGCAACTGGGCACAACGCCGCAACGCTATTACATGGAATTGCGGATCACCGAGGCGCGTCGGCTGCTCCAGCACACCGAACTGTCCCAGGTGGACGTATTGGTGGCTTGTGGTTTTGTATCGCCCAGCCATTTCAGCAAGTGTTACAGCTCGTACTTCGGCTACAGGCCTTCCAAGGAAAAGCGACTGGTCAAGTAGCAATGCTGCCGACCGGTAAGCGCCGAAGCGCTCATGCAGTGGTATGAAGAACGACAGCGCAAGTAGCCCTCAAACCTCTCACCGGCAACCGATGGGCTGAATCTTTCGGCGCTCGTTGACCACTGCCGTGCTATTGCGCAACGTCAACTCAAACGGCAATACCACCTGACGTTGTGCAATCGACCGTCCAGCGATTGATGGCGGCCGGAGGTGATCAACTGCCTTTCGAAAACAGACCGAAAAAACAGCCGAGGCCTTTAGGGGCATCGGTTTTTTTTTGTGCCGTCCCGGCGCGACGGCATCCGAACTAACTCGTCCGGGTTCTTGCAGACGGGGAAATCCCTGCTTAACTCTGAACCAATGGTCAAACCGTGACTAGGTGGTCACGGAGGCCATCCGGGCACCGTCATGCTGTGCGCTTAGTTCAAATTGGTACAAGGAAAAGTAACATGATGCCGAAAACTGCCATCGTCGAGATCTGCGGGAAGTACAAGGTTTATACCGAGCACTATCTCAACAGCGCCGCTAACAAGACCATCATTCTGGTCAACGGCTCATTGGCAACAACAGCATCCTTTGCTCAAACGGTGCGTTACCTGCAACCACGATTCAATGTGGTCCTCTACGACCAGCCCTACGCCGGTCAGTCGAAGCAACACAACCTCCACGGCCAACCGATCCGAAAGGAAGACGAGGCAGCGATTCTGCTGGAATTGATCGAACACTTTTGTGTACACCATGTACTGTCCTTTTCCTGGGGCGGTGCGGCTACCTTGTTGGCGCTGGCCCAGCAGCCGCGACGAATCGAGAAAGCGGTGATCAGTTCATTCGCCGCACGGGTCAATGCGCCGATGCGCGATTACCTGGAGCGCGGCCTGAACCATCTCCAGGCGTGTGACCGTCTCAATGTCAGTCGCTTGATCAACAGCACGATCGGCAAGCACCTGCCATCGCTGTTCAAACGCTTTAATGACCGTCATGTCAGCAGCCTGGCCGAGCACGAGTACCGGCAGATGCATTTTCACGTCAATGAGGTGCTGACCCAAGACACCCATTGCTATGTCGCCTGTGCCAATGCGATCGAAATCCCGCTGCTGTTTGTCAACGGCGAATGGGATGAGTACACCTCGGTAGAAGACGCCCGGATTTTTGCCGATCATGCCCCTCAGTCCTGTTTCCATACCATCAAGAACACCGGGCATTTCCTCGATATGGAACACCCGGCGGCCTTGCATGACACCCGCCAGGCCTTGCTCGGTTTTCTGGATCCGGCTTGCAGGAAGCAGGGCCGTGTTGCCTCAGATATCCAGGTCAATTACGTATGAGCCATTGAATTCCGGGTTTTCATTAACGCCGTTTTTTGCATAACCCCGGGCATTGCAAATGACCCGGGTTTTACCCACCGCGTAGTCAAAGCTCCCATGGGTATGGCCATGTAGCCAAAGCGCCGGTTGCCAGACGTTGATCCGGTCTTCGAGGTCTGAAACAAAACTCGCGTTAATCGGCGAATTCTCAAACAGCGGGCTTATGCTCAACCGTGTCGGTGCGAAATGCGAAACCACCACCGTGGGCGTCGTTCTGTCGCGGGTGAAGCAGTCTTCCAGCCAGGCGACTGTCTGCAAAAAAACCAGTTGGGAAACTGCCGGGCTGAACAGGTCTGGAAAATCGGGCGAGATTTTTATGTGGGTGAAGTCCCGCATGAGCTTCGTCGCCAGATCAACACCCTGTGCCCGATCCTCTGCAGAATCGAAAAGACGATAGTCAGACCACAGGGTGCAACCCAAAAACCGCACGCCGTTGTGGAGATACTCCGAGCGTTCCAATACGTGGATCTGTGTCCCTTGCGACAACCTGTTCAAGTGTTCGTAGGTAGAAATCAGGTCACTGCCATAAAACTCGTGATTCCCTGCCACGTACACCACCGGAAGAGGGCACGATTTGGCCCACTCAATGGCCGCAGCCGGACGAGCGATGTCTCCGGCGAGAACGACAATGTCGGCATCCACATCGGGAAAAGGTAACGCGTTGACGGACAAGTGGATGTCTGACAGCAAGGCGATGCGCATGGATCGACTCCTACCTGCTTTGAATGTCAGCCCATTCTACTGACAAGTTGATAACCTCCTGCCACACCTTCTTTTCGTTGCAGCCAGAGGTGCTGGCGTTGCAGAACCGAAGTGTTACTACGTGGCCGGGGAGTGGGACTTTGTGCTGGTGCTGGCGGTGCGCAACATGAAGCAGTACACAGAGCTGACGCGTGAGTTGTTTTTCGAGAACAACAATGTGAAGCGGTTCGAGACGCTGGTATCCATGAGCAACGTCAAGGTGGGGTTGCAGGTTGATTGAAGAGTAGATCTGGAGGGGAGAGCAGCTCAATGACGGCAGCCACTAGATGATCTGCGCCCCTCGCGCCTTTAACAACTCCCGCAATACCGACCGATGGCAATGCGCTTCCTCTTCGCAATAACAGCCAATGGCCAGTGACGTCTGGTGGGACAACGCCGCCAACAAATCGAGCAATTGGCTGGGCGCCGGGTGGTTCATTTCGGTTTTGAACTTGCGCTTGAAGGCTTCCCACGCCTTGTCGTCTTCCGCCGCTTTGGCTTCTGCGACCAGCTCGGCGCTGGGAGACAGCAGCGGCTGCCACACGTCATAAAAATCCCGACGGGCAAACTCGGCTTTTGGCACGCCACGCGGCGGGCGACGCACCGTGCCCAGGCGCAGGCCTTCATTGGCAGCGCGCGGTGAGCCGAGGCGCACGATATGGATGGGCATGCTCTGCCTTCCTTTATTACCGCGAGTTTTCGAACCACTCCAGCGCCGTGCGCCAGATGCAGATCCCCAGGAAATAAGCCGACATCAGCAGCCAAAGCCCCATCACCATCGGGTTGATCACCGGATGGTTGACCACCAGCGACAAGCTGCACAGCAGCCAGATGGCCGTCACGGCGATGTTGATCGGCATGAACTTGCGCACGCGGAACGGGTGGAGGAATTTCATCCGGGTCACGGTTAACAGCGCCAGGCCGATGATGGTGAGCAAAGTGATCCACGGCGACGGGGCGATGATGTACAGGCACAGGGCTACCACGTTCCACGCGGCGGGGAAGCCCTGGAAGTAGTTGTCTTTGCTCTTCATGTTGACGTTGCAGAAGCAAAACAGCGACGAGACCAGAATCAGCGACACGGACAGCAGCAGCGTGTAGTCCGGCAAGGGGATGTAACGATAAATGAACAGCGCGGGGATAAACACGTACGTCAGGTAGTCGATGACCAGATCGAGGATCGAGCCATCGAAACTTGGCAGTACCGACTGGACATTGACCTTGCGTGCCAACGCGCCATCCAGCCCATCGACGATCAGGGCGACGCCCAGCCACAGCAGGCAGTTTGTGGCCTGGTTTTCCAGCAGGGCAAGGGTCGCGAGGAAGGCGGTGACCACGCCGGTGGCGGTAAAACCATGGGCACCCCATGCTTTTAGCCTGGCGATGTGTAGGGTCGATATCACGGGGGCGTTCTCCAGAAAGTGAAGCAAGCCTGTTATCACCCCTTCAATGGGGGTGTCGGCAAACCTAGTCAGGTTGCATGTATCGACCGGGAATCCGGGGATAAGGTTCACCATCAGTAAATCTTAGCTGGGCCGCCAAAAAATACCCCGGATAAATCCGGGGGGTATTAAATGAAACATCGGCGCAGGGCGATACGTTTTACTCAAGCGCAGTGATCAGCGGATTGATCGGCTGCAGACAGGCTCATTCACAGCGCCTTGCTCATGAACACCCGACTCGTGCCTGGCGGGTCGCAGGGCACTTCGCCGAAGCGCTGCCAGCCGTGTTTTTCATAGAACTGCGGGGCCTGGAAACTGAGGGTATAGAGCACCGCCGAGCGGCATCCGCGACGCCGGCCTTCTTCCTCGTACGCGTTGAGCAGTCGAGAACCGAGCCCTGAGCCGCGCAGTGACTCGGGCAAATAGAACAAGTCGAGAAACAGCAGACCGAGCGACGTACGGCCGGTAATACCGCCCAGCACCTGATGGGTATCCGGATTGCGGACCGTGACTGCCAGCGACTGGCGGTCGTTGATGCCGGTCATCTGATCATTGAAGGCACTCAGCCCGGCGCTGAGTACGTGCTCGACTTCAGGTTCGATGACGTCGCTGACGACAATCAGATGGCGGTCCATGTGTTCGGTGATCCTGTGGGCTTTGGGTCTGCGAGGGTAGAACACTCGCAGCCGATGGTCATCAGGGTCAGCCAAACGGTGATGGCGCATTTGCCGGCGAAGACTATCGTTGCCTGACTGGATCACTCCAACCGATGAGGACATCGTCATGAACACCAGCGATCTGCTCGAACAATTACTCAGGGTCGGCCAAGGCTCAATGTCGCAACAGCGGGGCGGTGACGCGTCGGCCCAAGGTGGTCTCGGCGGTCTCGGTGGATTGCTCGGCGGCCTGTTGGGCGGTGGCGCCGGTTCAAGCGTCGGGGGCGGTGGCCTGGGTGGTTTGCTCGGTGGTCTGCTGGGCGGTGGCGCAACCATGGGCGGTTCGACCCAGACCCGCTCAGGTGGCGGCACGAACTACGCGGCGCTGGCTTCGCTCGGAATGATGGCATTCCAGGCCTATCAAGCCTGGCAACGCAGCCAGGCCTCGGCGCCGCAACAGGCACCGCGCACTGTCGACTTGTTGTCCGGCCCGGAAGTCGAGGACCACAGCCATGCGATCCTCCGTGCATTGATTGCGGCGGCGAAGGCCGATGGCCGGATTGATGACGCCGAGAAGCAGATGATCAGCAGCGAAATCGGCCGCCATACGGATGACCCAGAGCTCCAGCAATGGCTGGATGACGAAGTCGCGCGGCCGCTGGACGCCGCCGATGTGGCGCAGTCGGCCACGGATTCCGGCATGGCGGCGGAGATGTACCTGGCCAGTGTGATGCTGGTGGACGATCAGCAGGACGCCGAACGTAGCTATCTGGATGAACTGGCGGCGGCGCTGAATATCGATCCGGACCTGCAAGTGCATCTGGAGCAACAGGCCAAAGGTGGCGTGGCCTGAATGCAGCCCTGATAGGCCGGGTGTGACGCAGGCATTGTGAAAGGAACGCGGAGCGTCCCGAGAGGCATTCCCACACCAGAGCGTGGGAACGATCAACGAGAGTGCTGGCCCTTACAGGGGGGCAGGGGCTTTCGGCAGCAGAAACGTAACGCCGAAGCTCTCGGCGATTGCCAGTATCTGCGGTAAATCCTGCGGCACTTTGAGCTGATCCAGCGCGGCAAAGAACTGACCACCGCGGGGATCAGACACCACGCCGATCATCTTCGCCGTCGCACTGATGTTCTTGTAAGCATGAATAGTCCCACCGGGAATATGCACATAACCCCCGGGGAGAACAGTGGTGGCCTTGCCCGCAATCGTCACTTCCACCTGCCCCTCAATGACGTAGAACGCTTCGTCCCAAGGATGAAAATGCGCGGGTGGCCCGCCGCCTTGCACGCCTTCCTGGATATGCATTTCAAAAGGTTTGCTCAGATCTCCACCTGCAAGAATGGTGATGGTCTCACCCACGACATTGACCGGGTCGGGTTTTTTTCCGGTCTCGATGACATGAATCGTTCGCATGATTGCTCTCCGAAGGATGAGTCCATACCCGCTGAGTATATTCACTTGATCTGGCGCCGGGGCCGCGCCACAAGCCCGTCTGTCCGGGCGATTTCAACGCCGATGGAATTTTCTTCCGGGGGTGTCGCTCTGCTGATGTAGAGACGTGCTGATTCAGCGGATAAGCCTGCACGCTACACTTAAAGGGCTTGCTGCCGACGAGCAAATGCAGGTCTTGATTCCGTGGTTGTCCGCCCATCGGCACGCCCACCCCGCTGGCCTGATGGCCACGCGACGGTTCATCGAACTCAAATCCGTTTTCGATAGGGAGCCCTTAATGAATCAGGAAGAACACCTTGGCGCCGCCGATCTGGCCTTGTTGCAGCTGGGGCGCCGCTTGCAGGCCGACGGTTACCGTTTCATCACGCCAACGCCGCTGACCCATCAGCGGGTCAATGATCGCTCCTTCGGGCAAAGCGCCCGGACCCTGCGTGAAGTCTTCGGCTGGTCGCGGCCGTTTGAGCCCGGTCTGTTGTCGGTGGATGAGCAGCGGCAGTTGCAACAGGCAGGCGTCCTCGATGAATGCAATGGTCGACTGAAAAGTCATGTGCGCTGGTCAAGCCTCGATGACCTGTTGTTCGTGCATTCGGGTTACCCCACTGATGCCGCTGACGCGGTGTTTTTCGGCCCCGACACCTACCGTTTTGCTCAGTTGATTCACACCCATCTGCAACAGAGCTTCGCGCCGATCAGGCGCGCCGTGGACATCGGTTGCGGCGCGGGCGTCGGGGCGATTGTGATTGCCCGCGCACGCCGGGAAGCGGAAGTCCTGGCGGTGGACATCAACCCGTTGGCGTTACGCATGACGGCGGTCAACGTCGCCCTCGCCGAGGTGGCTAACGTCAGCATCGAAGCCAGCGACGTGCTGCAAGACGTCGACGGCCAATTCGACCTGATCGTCGCCAATCCGCCCTACATGGCCGACCCGGCCGAGCGTGCTTACCGACATGGCGGCGGGACGCTCGGCGCGCAATTGTCGTTGCGCATTGTCGAGCAAGCCCTGTATCGGTTGGCCCCCGGTGGTTCGCTGGTGCTGTACACCGGCGTGGCGATGATCGATGGCCTCGACCCGTTTCTGGATGCGGTGACGCCGCGCCTGGAATCGCCGATGTTTGGCTGGACCTACCACGAAATCGACCCCGACGTGTTCGGTGAAGAACTGTTGACCCCTGGCTATCAGCGGGTGGAACGCATTGCCGTCGTTGCCCTGATTGTCACGCGTATCGGCCCCGGCATCGGGGGTACCGTGAGCTCGTCAGCAGGTGCGCCATGACCAGAAGCCTGGACGATTACAATCGCATGCGCGATTTCTCGGCGACCTCTGAACCGGCTGCCGGTAAACGTTCGGGCAAAAAAACCGCGAAAGACCATGCCTTGCAGTTCTGCATCCAGAAGCACGACGCCTCGCGCCTGCATTACGACTTTCGCCTGGAACTCGATGGCGCGCTGAAAAGCTGGGCGGTGCCCAAAGGCCCGTCACTGGACCCCAAGGTCAAGCGCCTGGCGGTCCATGTCGAGGACCATCCGATGGATTACGCCACCTTCGAGGGCCGCATTCCCGAAGGGCATTATGGTGCCGGCGACGTGATCGTCTGGGACCGTGGGGTGTGGATTCCTCAGGACGATCCGGCCGAGGCGTACGCCAAGGGCAAGCTCAAATTCGAGCTAAAGGGCGAGAAGCTTGGCGGCCTGTGGAACCTGGTGCGCACGCACCTGCCAGGCAAGCAGGAGCAATGGTTTCTGATCAAGCATCAGGACGGCGCGGCCAAACCCGAAAGCGATTACGACGTGGTCGCCGCCGAGCCCGACAGCGTGCTCAGTGACCGGACCATCGTTGCCAAAAAGCCGAAGACCGCTGCCAAACCCAAAGCCGTCAAAAAAACCGCCGCCCCGGCGCGCGAGGAAAAATCGGCGCCATTGACGGGCGCCCGCAAAGCCAAATTGCCGGAGCAGCTCAAACCGGAACTGGCGACGCTGGTCGAAAAGGCCCCGGGCGGCGAGTGGAGCTATGAGATCAAGTTCGATGGCTATCGGATCATGGCGCGCATCGATCACGACGAGGTCAAACTGTTCACCCGCAACGGCCACGACTGGACCCACAAACTGCCCAGACAAGCCGAGGCGTTGGCGGCGCTGGGTCTCGAATCCGCCTGGCTCGACGGGGAAATGGTGGTCGCCGACGAGCAGGGCGTGCCGGACTTCCAGGCCTTGCAAAACGCCTTCGACTCGGGGCGCAGCGGCAACATCGTCTACTACCTGTTCGACATGCCTTACCTCAACGGTGTGGACCTGCGCGAGGTGCCGGTCGAGGAGCGAAGGGCCGCGCTGTCGACCGTGCTCAAGCCCAACAAAGATCCGTTGCTGCGCTTCTCCGATGCCTTTAGCGAAGAACCGGAAGCGCTGCTCAACAGCGCCTGCCAAATGCAGATGGAAGGGCTGATCGGCAAGCGTCTGGGCACACCTTACGTGTCGCGGCGCAGCAGCGACTGGATCAAGCTCAAGTGCAAGCATCGGCAGGAATTTGTGGTCGTCGGTTTCACCGACCCGAAAGGCTCGCGCAATGCCTTCGGTGCGCTGCTGCTGGGACTGCATGACCGCGACAGCGGCGAGTTGCGTTACGCGGGCAAGGTCGGCACCGGGTTCAACGAGACGACGCTCAAGCGCATTTACGAGCAACTGAAACCGTTGCAGACCAAAAAGAGTTCAGTGGTCAACCCGCCGAGCGGTTTTGACGCCAAGGGTGTGCACTGGCTCAAGCCCACGCTGCTGGCGGAGGTCGCTTTTGCCGAAATGACCAAAGAAGGTTCAGTCCGTCATGCGGTGTTCCATGGCCTGCGTGACGACAAGCCTGCCGAAGACATTACCGAGGAGCGTCCGAAAGCCGTGAAGACTTCAGCCGCGAAAAAAACCACTGCCGGAAAAATTTCCACCCCTGACAAAAAGAAAGCCGCGCCCGCGCCCTCACAAATCGGCCTGGGCGAGGGCAAGGTGCGCATCACTCACCCGGACCGGGTGATCGACGCCAGCAGCGGCACCACCAAAGTGCAACTGGCGCAGTATTACGCCAGCGTCGCCGAATGGATTTTGCCCGAGCTCAAGGACCGGCCCGTGGCGCTGGTGCGTGCTCCGGACGGCATCGCCGGCGAACTGTTTTTCCAGAAGAACGCCGAGCGCCTGGCCATTCCGGGGATTACCACCCTGGACAAGGCACTCACCGGCCAACCGGTGATGATCATCAACAACGCCGAGGCCCTGATCGGCGCCGTGCAGATGAGTACCGTCGAGTTGCACACCTGGAACGCCACCTCGGACAACCTCGACAAACCCGATCGCTTCGTCCTTGACCTCGACCCCGACCCGGCGCTGCCCTGGAAAAGCATGGTCGAAGCCACCCAGCTGACCCTCTCGGTACTCGACGAACTGGGGCTCAAGGCGTTTCTCAAGACCAGCGGCGGCAAGGGGATTCACCTGGTGGTGCCACTGACTCGCAAGCTGGGTTGGGATGAGGTGAAAGACTTCAGCCACGCGATTGTCAGCCACATGGCCAAATTGCTGCCGGAGCGTTTTTCCGCCGTGTCGGGACCGAAGAACCGGGTCGGGCGGATCTTCATCGATTACCTGCGCAACGGCCTCGGTGCCACGACCATCTGCGCCTACGCCGTGCGCACCCGTGAAGGGCTGCCGGTGTCGGTACCGATCTTTCGCGAGGAGGTGGCCGAGCTCAAGGGCGGCAATCAGTGGAACATCCACACCCTGCATGAGCGCTTGGCCGAAGTCGGCGACGAGCCGTGGAAGGATTTGAAGAAAACCCGGCAGTCGATCACCGCCGAGATGCGGCGGCGGGTCGGGATGAAAAAATAGCCATGTACGCCCTTGCAGGAGCACGGCTTGCCGGCGATGGCGTTCTCAAGGGCGCCATCGCCGGCAAGCCGTGCTCCTGCAACGAGCTATTTGATAAATGCCTGCAGGTCACTGGTCAGCTTGTCGATCGCCACTTTGAAATCCTTGGTGGTGATCTTCTGGCTGGCGTTTTCCAGTGTGGTACCAAAGACTTTGCGCACGACTTTGGCCACGGTCTGGTTGGTGCTGGCGTCGATGAACTCGGCCTCGATGAACAGGGTAGTGTCCTGATCGCGGTGACCACTGGCAGCGGAAACACCCCCCACGACGGCGGCAACCGGCACCACTTCATACCACTTCATGCCTTCGTTTTCGGCAGTCACCCCGGTGATCGCCGCGCGCATGATCAAGGTTTTTGAACCGGCTGGCGCTGATTTTGCGCTCGATACCACCCGATATTTCTGCCCCAGCACACCTTTGGCCTTACTGGTCATGTAGCTCTGCAACTCGTCCAGGGTTTGCTTGTTAACCCGCTCAGTGGGCTTGGGCGCCGGGTAAAGCTCCAGCTTATTGAACGCCACGGTGTTATAGGCATTTGGATTCCAGGACGGGCTCACCCAGCGCATGGCGGTTTCGCCGCTGGTGGTGGTGACCTCCTGCAAGTTGTTGTAGTTGGACAGGAAGCCGGAATACTGCTCACGCTCGGTGACTTTCGAGGTGCAACCGCCGAGCAGCAGAGTGGTCAGCGCAACGCCAATAAACAGTTTTCGGGACAGGTTCATAGTGGTGTTTGCTCCATGGGTTAAGTCATTTTTTTCGGTAGCAGGGCATCAGAAACGCCAGGTCATATTGCCGGTCACGGCTTGAATCCAGGCATTGTCGAACTGACCGGAAGTTCGAATACCCGACGTGGACTTGGTCTGGTCCACCGGCATATCGCCCAACCAAACCATGGCCCAGCTGACATTGATGTCGGTGACCTTGTTCAGAGCATAGGTGGCTCCGGCCGCAATGCGCCAGGATTCTCCCATTGGCACGGTAAAAGTTCGGTTTGCATCCGAAACGGCGCTGCTGTCATACGCCACACCGACGTTCCACAACAGTTGCGGCGTGGCCTGATACTGCGCGCCGAGCGCCAGTTGCCAGGTGTCTTTGAAATGGGCGTCGATCGTCGTCGATTGAGCGCCAAACGCGGTGGTGTCGACTTGCACCGCGATGTCGCCAAACTCTGACCAGTCTTGCCAGTTGACCGAGGCCAGCAGGGCCCATTGCGGGTCGAGTTGCTGGAACAGGCTCAGCGTTGCAGTTTGCGGCACGGTCATGTCGAGTTGGGTGTTCAGGCCGTCCAGACGATTCAGAGCGGGCCCGTCGCCTTTGACGTCCAGCCCATTCTCGAACTCCAGATCGACCTTGCTGGTGTAGGCCAGGCCGATGCGGGTGCCGGGTTGCGGGGCATAGATGACCCCCACATTCGCGCCGAAACCCCAATCCTGGTCCTTGTATTTGAATTGGCCGTCGCTGCGGTCGGTGAAGCCGAAAGGCGAACGGTCGATCGCGGTTTGCGCTTGCAACATGCCGTACATGGCTTTCACGCCAACGCCCACCGACCATTGCTCGTTAAAGCGATAAGCCACGCTGGGCACGAAAGACAAACCGGCGAGGCTGGCGTTTTGTGCGAAGTAGCGCCCGGACCAATCGTTGTCGTAATTGACCGCCAGGCCAAAGTCAGCGTACTGGCCGAAGCCAATGCTCCAGTGGTCGTCGAATTGGTGGCTGACGAAGAAGCTGCCACTGGGAATCGGGTCGAGGGCGTTACCACTGCCAGTGCCGGTGCCATTGGTGTTTGAGTCGCGATCGAAGCTCAGGTCTCCGTAGAGAATCTGCAAACCACCGGTGATCTGTGTGCCGGGCAGATAACTCATGCCCGCCGGGTTACTGGCGATGGTCGAGGGACCTTGAGCACGGGCCGCGGCGCCGGCGTTGGCCAGACCGGCGTTATCGGTGCCGATTTCATAGAGCATGATGCCGCCAGCGTAAGCGTGCTGACTGCACAGGGCACACAGGGTGATGGCGGGCAGGGCGGATGTTTTTATCTGCATGGGGTCACCTCAGCACATGTCCGTCATGAACGCGGGTGCCGAGCGCTGGCCACCCGCGAATTCAACTGCTTACTTGCCCATGGCCGCCCGGGCCGCTTCGATCTTGGCTTTGACTGCTTCGAGGTTGAAGCTCGCGCCTTTTTGCATGGGCGGGAACTCAACCGCTGTTTCAGCCAGTTTGACCACCTGTTGCTGCACAAACACGAAGCGCCAGAACTGGAATTTGAACCATTCGAAATACTCCAGCGAGCCATTGGCCGCCATGTTTTCCGGCCACCCGGCGCGTTCGAATGGGTCGAGGCGCAGGTTGGTCAGGATCGGCATGTCCAGCGTGGTTTTTGCCCCCAGCCAGCCACCGGGCTGGTCAATGAAGCGGTACTTGAAGTCATCGATACGGATCGCGCCTAGCGTGCTTTCGCCAAAATAGAAAATTTCATGGCGATTGGACGGACCTTTGCCGGTAATCATCGGTGTCTGGTCGTAGCCGTCGAGGTGCACTTTGTAAGTGGTATCGCCCAGTTGTTTGCCCTTGAGCAATTCTGCGCTGATGTTCGGGTTGCCCGCCGCCGCGACCAGGGTCGGGAACCAGTCCATGCCTGACATGATGCCGTTGGCCACCTGGTTGGCAGGTACCTTGCCCGGCCAGCGAATAATCGCCGGGGCCCGGAAACCACCTTCCATCACCGTGCCTTTACCCATGGCAAACGGCGTGGTGCCGCCATCCGGCCAGGTAAAGTTTTCAGCGCCGTTGTCCGTGGTGAAAATCACGATGGTGTTGTCATCCATGCCGTCTTTTTTCAGCTTGGCCATCACGTCGCCGACGATGTCGTCGATCTGCGCCATGCCGGCTTCCTGTTCCGACCAGCCATTTTGCGCATTGCGCATGGCTTCGTACTTGTCGGAAAGGTGAGTGACGATGTGCATGCGGGTCGGGTTGAGCCAGAGAAAGAACGGTTTGTTGTCCTGCCTGGCCTTGTCGATGAAGGCGAGGGCCTTGTCGCGAATCTCGTCATCGACGGTTTTCATCCGCTCCGGATAGAGGGTGCCGGCGTCTTCGATTTTTTGTTTGCCAACCTTGCCCCAGCGCGGCATCACGGTCGTATCGTCAGTTGTGGTGGCCCAGCTGTGAACCATGTTCCGTGGGCCGACGGTGGGCAGAAGATCTTGCGGATAATTGGGGTGCGCCGGGTCTTCCATGGCGTCGAGGTGATAGAGATAGCCGAAGAACTCGTCGAAACCATGCACGGTCGGCAGAAATTCGTTCAAGTCGCCCAAGTGGTTCTTGCCGAACTGGCCGGTGGCGTAGCCCATGGACTTGAGTGCGGTGGCGATGGTGACGGCTTCGGCGGGAATACCAATGGGAGAACCGGCCTGCCCGACAGTCGTCATCCCGGTACGGATCGGCAGTTCGCCGGTAATGAAGTTGGCGCGCCCGGCGGTACAACTGGCCTCGGCGTAGTAGTCGGTGAAACGCATGCCTTCAGCCGCGAGCTGGTCGAGGTTGGGGGTTCGACCGGCCATCATGCCCTGGTTGTAGACACCGATGTTGGACCAGCCAATATCGTCGCCCATGATGACGACAATGTTGGGGCTTTTGTCGGCAGCTTGAGTGATGCCGGGGAGAACCATTGCAGACAGAAACAAGGGGACGGCGAATATTGAGGATAGCTTTGTCCGGTTCATATCGAGCTCCTTCGCACTAGCGTTGGTACTCTGAGACGAGCCCCCGACCGCCCAGGAAATGTTGGATCCCCCGCGAAGAGCGTAGGTAAGAATTGTGATATTTCCAGTAATTGGTTTTTCGGCCGCAGGCCTCTGTTTCATGGGCTATACAGCGGGGTCGTGGATTCAGATGATCGCTGACATTTCAACCAGGCGAAGTCCTCAATCCGTGCCTGGATCGATCATAGGGAATGTGTTGTTCGAATCGCGGGAGGGTATGAGGCGGCGAGCCTGGCTCGCCGCCTCAACGACTATTGCTTGCCGACAGCGGCCGCCAGCAGCGGCGCTATCTGTTCATCGGTCAGTGCCGCCTGGACTTCCATGGTCATGAGGTCGCTCCATTCCAGCACCCACTTCTGAATGGCTGCCGGATCACCGGCCTCTGCCACACCAAAACCGGACGCACCACCGATGGCGTGCCAGCGTCCCAGCATTTTGACACCAGCGGGTGGAGCCCCCCCGGTCTTGAGGAAACGCTCGATCGCGCTGTTACGATTTGCCGAACTGATAGACCAACTGACTATGAATAACATCGGCCACCTCCTGTTACGGATTGGCACCTGTTGCTCTTCGCGCACACCTGGCGGGTGCCGGGACCACGGTCACGCTTGAGTGTCCAGCTTCATCCCTGACTGGCTTGAAACCACTGCTCCCATGAGAAGGCATAGCAGCGGCCAAGACTCTGCGTATGACCGCTGATCCTGTTTCGTTGCAAGGCAACGAATTTTTCAGGTGCTTCGAGGACGATGTTCACGCATCGCGCAACAGGTCGTTGGCGTTGAGCAGCGCGTAGGCAATCTCCGGGCGCTTCTCCAGTGCGCGACGAATCGCGGCCGGGATCGACTGACGGGTTTTGCGGCACAGCCCCGGTTGTTCGCCAAGGTTGATACCGATACCGCGCATGGTGCGTACTTCGTTGAAACCGGGGGCAATGTCGACGCGGATGCCCAACTGCTCAAACATCCGCTGTTGCAGACGTTCCAGATCACTCAGGCTCTGGAGGTTTTCCAAGCGTTCGATCAGGCGCTTTTCCTCCGAACGGGTCAGAAACAGGATGCGCACGTCCGCCCCCGGTGTTTCCAGCAGCGGGTCACGCCCGCAGTCGCAGGCGCCGGGCGGGCAGGGTTGGCGGATCGCAGGCGTGGTGGTCATGGGGTTCAATCATAGAGTGCTGCAATCCGGTTTGCCCATAGGGTTTTTGCCCTTCTGGCGAACGGGGCACGCTGGGTATAGGCTTCATCACGTTCCGACCGCTTGATTTCAGAGGAGACGCAGCATGCAGCGATTTACGGGGGGTTGCCTGTGCGGCAACGTCCGGATTGAGGCGTCGGGACTCCCGTATCGGGTCGGCCTTTGTCACTGTCTCGACTGCCGCAAGCATCATGGGGCGCTTTTTCATGCTTCTGCGATATTCCCTCAAAGTGCGGTGACGATCGAAGGTGAAACACGCGACTACGCCGGGCGGTTTTTCTGTCCCCGCTGCGGCTCGTCCGTTTTTGCCCGCACCGACGACGAAATCGAAGTGAACCTGGGATCCCTGGATGCCCCAGACCAACTGATGCCAACCTACGAAAGCTGGGTCGTGCGTCGCGAGTCCTGGTTGCCGCCGTTTCCGCTCACGAGACGATACGAGCGCGATCGTGATGCCACGGGTCGCTTTGAGGAATAGGTGCCGATGCATGAACCGGGTCTGGAGCGTTGCATGAAAGTGGGCGTGATTTCCGATACCCATGGCTTGCTCCGCGCCGAAGCCCTTGCTGCACTGCAGGGTTGTGAACGGATTATTCATGCGGGCGACATCGGCAATCCCGAAATTCTCGATCAACTGGCGTCAATAGCCCCGCTGCACGTGGTCCGCGGGAACAATGACCTGGACGCCCCCTGGGCGGAAAATCTCGCCGACAGCCTATGTTTCGACCTGAACGGATGGCAGACCTTGCTGGTACATGACATAGCCGATCTCCCAGCCGTACTTGATGCCGGCATCAAGCTGGTGATCACCGGCCATTCGCACAAGCCCCGCATAGAATGGCGCGGCGAACGGCTACACCTCAATCCCGGCAGCGCGGGACGCCGGCGCTTCAAGCTGCCGGTGACGCTGGCTCTGCTTGAGGTGTTTGCGACCTCAATTAAGCCGCGCCTGGTCTCGTTACTGGAATGAGCTTTCCCTGGCGTGTTTTGGCTACACAAGCATTGGTGTCTCAAGCCTGAAGACATCGCTATCAAACGGGGCGCTCCACACTGGGTTTTCCAGCCGCTATATACTCGACAGCCCCTTTACCCCCTCTAACAAGAGACACCCATGGCAAACCACGACATCACCTTTCTCCCCGACCCCGATCCGCAATCCATCTCCTCCGATGTCGCCGGTTTCGGCGGCTTGCTGGTCTCCACTCAGATCCCCACCCGCGCCGATGGCAGTCTGGAATTGGGTGACATCGCCCTGCAAAGCGAATGCACGCTGCAGGCGCTCAAGGTAGCGCTGGAGCACGCCGGCAGTTCCATGGACCGGGTTCTGCATCTGACCATCTACCTTACCGACATGGCCGACCGCGCCGCCTTCAACGAGGTCTACCAGCGATTCTTCGCCAAGCCCTGGCCAGTTCGGGCCGCCGTTGGCGTGGCCTCCCTGGCGGTTGAAGGCATGCGCGTGGAAGTCACCGCGATGGCGGCCAAGGGCTGAGTCCGCGAACTTATCCGGCGGTCCCGCTCAACGAGCGGGCGCCACCGGGCGGGTTGGCAAAGACTGCTTCAAGGATGGCTTTTATTGACCGTCGACGAGGCGAGGCAGCCCCAAGGGATCAAACTCGCGCAATGACTCAGGCAATAGCGCATCAGGAAAACCCTGGTAGGACACCGGGCGCAAAAAGCGTTCAATCGACGTCATACCCACCGAGGTGAAGCGGCTGTCCGACGTGGCCGGAAACGGTCCACCGTGGATGGTGGCGAAAGACACCTCCTGAGGATGCGCGAAGGCGTTGACCACGATTCGCCCGGTGCGCCGCTCCAGGACCGGCAGCATGCGATGAGCCAGTGGCATGTCGCGCTCATCGAGATGCATGGCGGCGCTGAGCTGGCCCTTGAGCGAGCGAGCGACGGCGAGCAGTTCATCCTCATCCTCGACGTTCACCAGCAGTGCTGAAGGACCGAATACTTCTTGCGAAAGTACCGTTTTGGTCAGGAAACGTTGGCCGTCGACCTCATGCAACACCGACTGGCCATCAAAATCAGCGTTGGCTGGCGAGCCTTCGGCGACACGATTTGCACCAACGCTCTCCATTGCCGCGAGGCCGCTCGAGTAGGACGCATGAATCCCCGGCGTCAGCATGGTGCGCGCCGATGCTTCGGTGACGCGCTTGACCATGGCGGCGCGCAACGCTTCATAGCCAGCCCCTTTGATGGCGAAGAGGAGGGCAGGTCTGAGGCAGGCTTGCCCCACATTGACCAGCATGCGCTCGATAAAGCCATCACCGATTTGCGCTCCACGTGCGGCCAGCGCATGGGGTAGGATGAACGTGGGGTTGACGCTGGTCATCTCGGTGAACACGGGAATGGGGTCGGGGCGTTGCTGCGCACGCCGGTACAGCGCCATGCCGCCATGCTCCGAGCCGGTGAACGTCACGGCCTTGATCAACGGATGATCGACCAAGGCTTCGCCAATCGTGTTGCCGCTGCCACGTACCATCGAGAAAACCCCCTCGGGCAGTCCATTCTCTTGCACCGCCTTGCGGATGGCACGCGCCTGAATTTCTGATGCGCCTGGATGGGCGTTATGCGCCTTCACGATGACGGTCGCACCGGCTGCCAGCGCCGAAGCGGTGTCGCCTCCTGCGACCGAATACGAAATGGGAAAATTGCTCGCACCGAAAATAGCCACCGGGCCGATCGCCATTTTCTGAAGTCGATGATCCATGCGTGGGCGGGGTTGACGATGTGGCTGTGCCGGATCGATGGCCAACTGGAGGAAGCGTCCTTTGCGTACGACCTCCGCGAATTGGCGAAACTGGGTGGCGGCTTTTGCCGCTTCGCCCTCAAGCTGAGCCTCAGGCAGGCCCGTTTCGAGCGCGGCCCGTGCGGCAAGCTCATGACGGACAGCGTCGAGATTGTCGGCAATGCTTTCCAGGAACGCCGCGCGCCGGGTAAGCGAGGTATGGCTGTAATGGTCGAATGCTTCGTCGGCGAGCGTCGCCGCCTGGTCGACTTCCGCCACGCCACCGAATGCGAAATCCGGCTCGATCAACTGGTTGGTTGCGGGGTTGAGCGCCTTCATCGTCCCTTCAGTGGCCGGGACTTCGTTTGCGCCGATAATGAGGTGTCCAGTCAATTTCATGTGTGTTACCCCTGCTGCGCCAGGGACGCGATCAGCTCGTCCGTCGCCACAATGGCGTGGGCGAACGTGGGACCGTTGAGTTCATGCGCGGCATGCATCATTTCCGGTTTGAAGGCAGCGGTCGCATCACGCACCAGTGTGACGTGGTAACCGAGTTCCACGGCGTAGCGCGCGGTTGCCTCGATGCAGGTATTCGCCAGCAGGCCAACGATGATCACGTGCGTGATGCCTTTCTGCTTGAGGCGAAAATCAAGGTCGGTATTGGCAAAGCCGCTCGAGCCCCAATGTTCCTGAACGACGATGTCGCCATCCTTTGGCGCGAAATCGGGGTGCCATTCGCCGCCCCATTCTCCGCGTGCGAAGTGATGCATGTGCATGACCTTGCACTGGGTAGGGCTTGGATGATCCCAGCCTTCGTAGTCGCCTTGCTCCCAACGGCGGTGCGGTACGATGACCACCGGAATATCCAGTGCACGCACGACGCGGTCGAGGGCGCGCAGATTGTCGAGCAGGCCGACTTGCTCGGCAATCGGCTCGATCAAGGGGTAGACCTTTCCGCCTTCCGACAGGAAATCATTGTAAGGATCGACCAGCAGGTACGCGGTTCTGTTAAGGGGATAAATGGCTTTGGGCATGGCGGTTTTCTCCAGGGATTTTGGATGACTCGCGCCGAGGGCTTGCCCAGGCACGCTTTAGATATGATAATCATAGCAACTGCAAAAGAGGCAAGTCCTTATGTCGGTAAACACAAGTGCTGCGCAAACCCTGTGCCCGATTGCGCGGGCTGAGGCGGTCGTGGGGGACCGCTGGACCGTACTGGTCCTGCGTGAGTTGTTCATGGGGAGCCATCGATTCGACGAGATCCAGGCGCAGACCGGAGGAACTCCGCAAATGATCGCCGCACGCCTGAAGAGTATGGAGGCTGACGGACTCGTCGCACGCCGTCCTTACAACGAGCGGCCGCCACGCTACGAATATCACCTCACCCCGAAAGGGCAGGCCTTCTATTCGGTCGTCCTTGCGCTACGAGCCTGGGGTGAAACCTGGTGCAAGTCGCCGGAGGAGGAGTTGGCGGTCGTTTATACCCACAAAACCTGTGGCCAACCCGCCGGGCTAGGGCCGCTTTGCGAACATTGCGGCGAACTTTTGCGCCGTGAAGAGCTGATCAGCGAGCCGAGCGCCGCCTACATCGAAGAACGCAACGCACGGCGTGAGGCTTTCAAGGGGAATCGAATCCAGTCGTAAGGACGCGCGGTTCACCAACGCTCAACGCCTTGATCAGGTTGACTGCGAGCGGTGTTGCGCCAATCGAAGAGCGGCAGAACAGCCCAGCGCCATTCTGCCAATCGCACACACAGTCACTAGCCTTGAAGCGCCGTCATCAGCACTTGCACCAACTGACTCCCTCGCGGTGTCGCCCAGCTGCCGGCGAGTTCTGCAATCAGCTGGTTGGTGGTGGTCAGCGTCACGCCGCCCTTATCCATCCGGCGCAGGGCGATGTCATCGGCCATGACGGTCGGTGAGCCACCTCCATCGGCCACCACCTGAACGTCATACCCGTCACGCACCAGACTCAGCGCCGGGTAGACCGTGCAGACGTCGTTGGTGACACCGGCAATGATGAGCTTTTTGCGGCCCGTCGCTTTGACGGCCGCGGCGAAGTGTTCATCGTCCATGGCGTTGACGATCCCCAGACGTTGGATGCGGGAAGCGAACTCGGCGGGCAGGATCTGTTCCAGTTCGCTCAGCAGAGGCCCCTGAGCGTGCTCCTCCATGCTGGAGGTCAGGACCACCGGAAGTTTCAGAATGCTCGCCGCCTTGGCCAGCATCAACGCGTTGCGTTTGAGCTCTTCGAACGGAATGGATTTCACCCACCCCATCGTCCCCACCTGGTGATCAATCAACAGCAGGGCGGCATTGTCGGCACTGAATTTTTCGTACGTCATGATGATTCTCCTGGCAGTAAAGTCGGGGCACTGACGCCCCAGGGTATGGGACTGTTTCGATCATTCAACGAGGTTGCAGCGTTCCGAACGCCCCGCGCTGGTAGCCATCAATGGCTTCGGCCAGCGCGGGCTGAGAGGCAAGCGCCAGCGGTCCTTGCCAATACACGGGTTGATTCAACGGGACGCCAGAAAACAGCACTGCTTTGGCGTTGCCCTGGGGGGCGCTCAACCTGACTGCGCGATCGTCACGCAGCGGGAGATTCACCGGCAGCGAGAGTTCGATGAGGTTGAAGGGGAGGCCGTCGACCCACACTTCGCCGTCAATCGGCATCACGAACGCCACGTGACCTTCGGGGATCGGGACGCTGACTTCAGCGCCGTCCTCGAGCGAGATGTCCAGCACGGTCACTTCGGTGGGTACCGACAAGGGCGACGACATCTGGGCGAAACGGCCCAGTGGTACGCGCACCTTGACCCCTGGCAACCGCACCACGGGCACATCCTGGGCTTCGAGGCTGAGTGCAAACGGAGCGTCCGCTTGGCGCTCCTGCGGCAAGTTGATGAAGATTTGCAGCATGTGCACGGTCTTGCCCGGCTCGGCCGGCACCTCCTCGTGCACCACCCCTTTACCCGCCGCCGTCCAATGCAGCCCACCGGGTTGAATCAGGTTGCGGTTGCCCAGCGCGTCGCGGTTATCAATCCCGGTTTCGGAATCAAGAAACAGATAGGACACGGCCGAGAAACCGGCATGCGGGTGCGGTGGAAACGTCGGCCCGCTGATCCAGGCATGATCGACCGCGAGGAAGGGGTCGATAGGCTTGGCGAACTGATTTCCACGCAGACTGAAGGCCCGGAACTGACTGCCGTGATTCATGCGCTGCAAACGTGCGACGGTCGTCATGGCAATCTCCTCAGGCGCTCTGTGCCGGGCTCATGGCCGGATAATCGATATACCCTTGCGCGCCCGGAGCGTAGAACGTGTCCTTGTCCGGAGCATTAAGCTCGGCGCCTGTACGAAAGCGTTCAGGCAGGTCGGGGTTGGCGAGGAAGGCGCTGCCAAACACGGCAGCATCGGCCCGGCCCTCGGCTATCAGGGTTTCGGCGGAGCGCTGATCGAGTCCGCCACCGATCAGGTAGCGGCCATCGAACAGTGGGCGCAGCAACGCGTGGTAGTCGACGCTGGCGCCGAACAGGGCCACGTGCAGATAGGCGAGATTCAGCCCGTGCAGCTGTTCGACCAGCCAGGTGTAGGTTTCTTGTGGGTTGGCATCGAGAATGTCGTTGAAGTTCATCTCAGGCGAGAGCTTGAGACCCACTCGATCACCACCGATTTCCGTCGAGATGGCGGACAGCACGTCCAGTACAAAACGAACACGGTTTTCAACCGATCCACCGTACTCATCGGTGCGCTGATTGCTGCCCGTAGAGAGAAACTGTTCAGGCAGATACCCCGATGCGGCGTGCACCTCGACACCGTCGAAACCGGCTTCGATGGCCAGACGCGCCGCTTGGCGGTAGCCCTCGATAACCGCGGCAATTTCAACCACGCTCAGCGCCTGTGGCGTGACAAAGTCCTGAAGGCCCGTGGCGGTCCAGGTTTGGCCGGCGGGTTTGATCGCGGAGGGCGCCTGTGGCTGGGCGCCATTGGGCAGCAGCGAAGGATGGGAAATGCGTCCGCAGTGCATCAACTGCATGAAGATCCGTCCGCCGCGAGCATGCACCGCCTCGGTGACGTGCTTCCAGGCGGCGACCTGCTCGGCGGTTTCAATACCTGGGGTGCGGACATAGCCCTTGCCCATCGCAACGGGGAACACACCTTCACTGATGATCAGGCCGGCGCTGGCACGCTGTGCGTAGTAAGTCGCAACCAGTTCGCTGGGCACGCCGGCCTCATCGGAACGCGAACGTGTCATCGGGGCCATGACCATGCGGTTGGACAGGGTGTAGCGACTGATCTGGACTTGGGAAAAAAGAGAATTCATTGCGGTGCTCCTCAGTAATCGATGTGGCTATCATTGATCAATCCGAATCCGGGATAAACCGGGTAAAATTGAAATGACTATTCCACTGATGGAGCAATGACCTTGGAGTTTCTCAACGACATGGCGCTGTTCGTCGAGGTTGTGAAGGCGCGCAGTTTCCGCCGGGCGGCCGAAGCCTTGGGCATGCCGAACTCAACACTGTCGCGCCGGATCAGTGGCCTCGAGAAAGAAATCGGCCTAAGGCTTCTGCATCGCACAACCCGCAAGATCGAGCTGACCGAGGCGGGGCAGATTTACTTTGATCGCTGCAAACGGATCGTCGAGGAGGCCCGGCTCGCGCACGAGCAGTTGGGCGAAATGCTTGCTCGGCCCACCGGTGTATTGCGGGCTTCGCTACCGGTGGATTTCGCCAATATTTACCTGGCGCCGCTGATTGCGCAGTTTGCGCGGCTTTATCCCGGCATCAGCTTCGACTTTGATCTGACCCCGCGTCAGGTCGATCTGGTGAGTGAGCCGGTCGATGTGGTCATTCGCATGGGCGAGCCGGCCAATTCGAACCTGATCGCCCGCAAGCTCGCCAGTTTGCGCCGCGGTCTTTACGCCTCACCCCGTTATCTCGAACTGGCCGGTGACCCTGTTCATCCCACGGATCTGACGAACCACGAATGCCTGCGACTGCGTGGAACGCGGGCTGACCGCTGGATACTCTCCAGCGGTGATGAGGACGTAGAGGTTGAGGTGGGCGGGCGATTCGAACTCAACAGCGTGGGCATGATTCGACGCCTGGCGACGCTGGATCTGGGTATCGCATTACTGGGGGAAGGCATCGCTGCACAAGACGTTGCCAATGGCACACTACGCCAGGTCTTGCCGCAGTGGCACGCTTCGCCGATCTCGGTGTATGCCCTCACCGAGACGCGGTTGCTGCCGGCGAAAACCCAGCGCTTCATCGAATTCCTGCGTGAGCAACTTCAAAATGCCTGACGTTGCCCCTGAACTTGTTGGTCAGCATGGTAGGACGAGCGCACCAGCGGACCGGAGGCAACGTTCTTGAAGCCCATCCGCGTACCTTCCTCGGCGAACCAGGCGAACACGTCCGGGTGCACGAAACGCTGGACCGGCAAGTGGCTGCGCGACGGTTGCAGGTATTGGCCGAGGGTGAGCATGTCGACATCGTGCTCACGCATGCGCTGCATGACTTCGATGACTTCCTCGTCGGTCTCGCCAAGGCCCAGCATCAGGCCGGATTTGGTCGGTACATGCGGGACCATTAGCTTGAATTTCTGCAGCAAATCCAGTGACCACTCGAAATCCGAACCCGGCCGCGCGGCTTTGTACAGGCGCGGGACGGTCTCCAGATTATGGTTGAACACATCGGGTGGTTCAGTGGCGGTAATCGCCAGGGCGACGTCCATGCGGCCACGGTAATCCGGCACCAGGGTTTCCAGTTGCACGCCCGGCGACAGCTTACGGATTTCGCGCAGGCAATCGACGAAATGCTGGGCGCCGCCGTCGCGCAAGTCGTCGCGGTCCACCGAGGTGATCACCACGTACTTGAGGCGCAGGTCGGCGATGGCCACGGCGAGGTTCATCGGCTCGTCGGCATCCAGCGGTTTCGGCCGGCCGTGGCCGACGTCGCAGAAAGGGCAACGGCGGGTGCAGATGTCACCCATGATCATGAAAGTCGCCGTGCCTCCGGAAAAACACTCGCCGAGGTTCGGGCAGGAAGCTTCTTCACAGACGCTGTGCAGCTTGTGTTTGCGCAGCAGCTGTTTGATCCGGTCGACCTCGGGGGAGATAGGTATGCGCACGCGAATCCAGTCGGGTTTGCGTGGGAACTCATCGGTCGGGATGATCTTCACCGGAATCCGCGCGACCTTTTCCGCACCGCGCAGTTTGACCCCGACTTCCATTTTTACCGGCACTTTGCCGGTCGATTCCACAAGTACGCTCATGTGTAGTGTTCTTCTGTTCGAGTGGGGGAGGCGAGATCGCATCGGAACCTGTGGGAGCGAGCCTGCTCGCGATAGCGGTTAAACATTCAACATTGATGTCGACTGTCACTCCCCAATCGTCGGAACGCCGCCCGGAGCAGGCTCACTCCCACAGGGATAGTGTCGAGCAATCAGTCGCGGTAGACCGGGAAATCACTGCACATCGCGGCAGCCTGGCTGGCGACGTGGGCCTCGACATCGGCATCGCCGAGGTGATCGAGGATGTCGCAGATCCAGCCCGCCAGCTCGATGCTCTGGGTTTCCTTGAAACCACGGCTGGTGATCGCCGGCGTGCCTATGCGCAGGCCCGAGGTCACGAACGGCGATTGCGGATCGTTCGGTACGGCGTTCTTGTTCACGGTGATACCGGCACGACCGAGGGCGGCGTCGGCGTCTTTGCCGGTCAGGCCCTGACGAATCAGGCTGACCAGGAACAGATGGTTGTCGGTACCGCCCGACACCACGTCGTAGCCTCGATCAATAAAGACTTTTGCCATCGCCTGGGCGTTGCGGATCACTTGCGCCTGATAGGTCTTGAAGGCTGGCTCCAGCGCTTCTTTGAAGCACACAGCCTTGGCCGCGATCACGTGCATCAACGGGCCACCCTGACCGCCGGGAAACACCGCAGCGTTGAGTTTTTTCTCCAGTTCCGGATTGGCCTTGGCCAGGATCAGGCCGCCACGCGGGCCGCGCAGGGTCTTGTGGGTTGTGGTGGTGACGACATCGGCAAAGGGAATCGGGTTCGGGTACAGACCGGTCGCTACCAGCCCGGCAACGTGGGCCATATCGACAAACAGATAAGCGCCGACCTTGTCGGCAATCGCCCGGAAGCGGGGGAAGTCCAGGGTCTTCGAGTAAGCGGAGAAGCCGGCGATGATCATTTTCGGCTGGTGCTCGACGGCCAGGCGTTCGACTTCGTCGTAATCGATCAGCCCGGTCGCGGTGTCGATGCCGTACTGAACGGCGTTATACAACTTGCCGGAGAAACTGACTTTGGCGCCGTGGGTCAAGTGACCGCCGTGGGCCAGGCTCATGCCCAGCACGGTATCGCCAGCTTGCAGCAACGCCAGATAGACCGCTGCGTTGGCTTGGCTGCCGGAGTGCGGCTGGACGTTGGCGTAATCGGCGCCGAACAGCTGTTTGGCGCGGTCGATGGCCAATTGTTCGACCACATCGACGTGTTCGCAGCCGCCGTAATAGCGCTTGCCCGGATAGCCTTCGGCGTACTTGTTGGTCAGGCCGCTGCCTTGCGCTTCCATCACCCGTTGGCTGGTGTAGTTTTCCGAAGCGATCAGCTCGATGTGGTGCTCTTGGCGTGCGTCTTCAGCGTTCATCGCTACCAGCAGTTCGTCGTCGTAGCCTTTGATCTGGTCGTGCTTGCTGAACATGGTGGAGTCCTCTGTTGTTCTTGGATGTTTGAATGGGGGCTGACTATCAGGCGTCTTGGTAGTCCGCAATCGACGGGCAGGCGCAGATCAGGTTGCGATCGCCGAACACGTTGTCGACCCGACCTACGGGCGGCCAATATTTGGCGTCGATCAAGGTTTCGAGTGGGTAAACCGCTTGCTCACGGCTATACGGATGCGTCCACTCGCCGACGATTTCCGCCGCGGTGTGCGGGGCGTTTTTCAGCGGGTTGTCGTCCTTGTCCAGGGTGCCGTTTTCCACTGCGCGGATTTCTTCGCGGATGCGGATCATGGCGTCGCAGAAGCGGTCCAGTTCTTCTTTGGATTCGCTTTCGGTCGGCTCGATCATCAGCGTGCCGGCCACCGGGAACGACATGGTCGGGGCGTGGAAGCCGAAGTCGATCAGGCGCTTGGCGACATCATCGACGCTGATGCCGCTGCTGTCTTTCAACGGACGCAGGTCGAGGATGCATTCGTGGGCCACCAGGCCGTTGCTGCCGGTGTACAGCACCGGGTAGTGCTCTTCGAGGCGACGGGAAATGTAGTTGGCATTGAGGATCGCCAGTTGCGAGGCGCGCTTGAGACCGGCGCCACCCATCATCCGAATGTACATCCAGGTGATCGGCAAAATGCTCGCGCTGCCGAACGGTGCGGCGCAGACCGCGCCTTGCTTGCGCTCCATCTGCGCGTGGCCCGGCAGGAACGGCGTCAGGTGCGACTTGACGCCAATCGGACCGACGCCCGGGCCGCCACCGCCGTGGGGGATGCAGAAGGTTTTGTGCAGGTTCAGGTGCGACACGTCGCCGCCGAACTTGCCTGGGGCGCAGAGGCCGACCATCGCGTTCATGTTGGCGCCGTCGATGTACACCTGGCCGCCGTGGTCGTGAATGATGCCGCAGATTTCGCGGATGCCTTCTTCGAACACGCCGTGGGTCGACGGGTAGGTGATCATCAGCGCGGCGAGGTGTTCGCGGTGCTCGATGGCCTTGGCCCGCAGGTCTTCGATGTCGACGTTGCCGCGGGCATCGCAGGCGGTGACCACCACACGCATGCCGGCCATGTTGGCGGTGGCCGGGTTGGTGCCGTGGGCCGAGGACGGGATCAGGCAGATGTCGCGACGGTCTTCGCCACGGCTCTGGTGATAGGCGCGGATCGCCAGCAGGCCGGCGTATTCACCTTGGGAACCGGCGTTCGGTTGCAGCGAGATCGCGTCGTAACCGGTGGCGGCGCAGAGCATCGCTTCCAGCTCGTCGGTCAGTTGCTGGTAGCCGGCGCTTTGTTCGGCCGGAGCGAACGGGTGCAGGGCACCGAACTCGGCCCAGGTCACCGGGATCATTTCGCTGGCAGCGTTGAGTTTCATGGTGCAGGAGCCCAGCGGGATCATGGTGCGGTCCAGCGCCAGGTCCTTGTCGGCGAGCTTGCGCAGGTAGCGCATCAGCTCGGTTTCCGAGTGGTAGCGGTTGAACACCGGGTGGCTGAGGATTGGCGACTGGCGCAGCAGCGCGGCCGGGAGGGTGCTTTGTACCGAGGCGGCGAGGGCGGCGAAGTCCGGCAGGGTCTTGCCGTCGGCCAGCAAGGCCCACAGGGTTTCCACGTCAGCTGGCGACGTGGTTTCGTCGAGGGACAGGCCCAGACGCTCGCCATCGACCACGCGCAGGTTGATCTGCTGGGCACGCGCCTTCTCGTGCAACGCGGCAGTTTGCGCGCCGGTCTTGATCGTCAGGGTGTCGAAGAAGTTTTCCTGCTCGACGTTCAGGCCCAATGCGCTCAAGCCTTTAGCCAGAATCGCGGTCAGGTGATGTACGCGGTTGGCAATCTGGGTCAGGCCTTTCGGGCCGTGGTACACGGCGTACATGCTGGCGATGTTGGCCAGCAGCACTTGCGCGGTGCAGATGTTGCTGGTGGCCTTCTCGCGACGGATGTGTTGCTCGCGGGTCTGCATCGCCAGGCGCAGGGCCGGCTTGCCGAAACGGTCGACGGAAACACCGACCAGACGGCCCGGCATGTCGCGCTTGAACGCATCCTTGGTGGAGAAGTACGCCGCGTGCGGGCCACCGAAGCCCAGCGGCACGCCGAAGCGTTGCGCACTGCCGATGGCCACGTCGGCGCCGAACTCGCCCGGCGGAGTCAGCACGGTCAGGGCCAGCAGGTCGGCGGCGACCGCGACCAAGGCGTTGGCGGCGTGGAAGCGTTCGGTCAGTTCGCGGTAATCGAACACGTCACCGTTGCTTGCCGGGTATTGCAGCAGGGCGCCGAAAAACGGCGTCACGTCCGTCAGTTCACGCTCGTCGCCCACGACCACGTCGATGCCCAATGGCTCGGCGCGGGTGCGCAGCACGTCGAGGGTTTGCGGGTGGCAATGCACGGAGGCGAAGAACGCGTGGCTGCCCTTGTTCTTGCTCAGGCGTTTGCAGAAGGTCATCGCTTCGGCGGCGGCGGTGGCTTCGTCGAGCAAGGACGCGTTGGCGATCGGCAGGCCGGTGAGGTCGCTGATCAGGGTCTGGAAGTTCAGCAGCGCTTCGAGACGGCCCTGGGAAATTTCCGGTTGATACGGCGTGTACGCGGTGTACCAGGCCGGGTTTTCCAGCAGGTTGCGCAGGATCGGCGACGGCGTGTGGGTGCCGTAGTAGCCCTGGCCGATGAAGGTCTTGAACAGCTGATTTTTGCCGGCAATGGACTTGATCAAGGCCAGGGCGTCGGCTTCGCTGAGGCCGTCTTCGAGGCCGAGGACGCTGGTGCCCTTGATGCTGTCGGGGATGACGCTGGCGCTCAGGGCTTCCAGCGAGTCGAAGCCGAGGCTGTTGAGCATGGCTTGCTCGTCGCCGGTACGCGGGCCGATGTGGCGGGCGATGAATTCGTTGCGGGTGTCGAGGAGGGTGGTCATACGCAAATCCTCAAGCGTCGTCGTTGGTCAGGCGCCCGTAAGCGGCCTGGTCGAGCAGACTGTCCATCGCGGTGGGGTCGCTGGGGCGCATACGAAAGAACCAGCCTTCACCCAGTGCGTCTTCGTTGATCAATTCGGGAGAGCTTTCCAGCGTCGAATTCACCTCGACCACTTCGCCATCCAGCGGCATGTACACGCTGCTGGCCGCTTTCACCGACTCCAGCACCGCCACCTCATCGCCAGCGCCGAAGGTGCGAAGTTCAGGCACCTGAACGAAGACCACGTCACCCAGCGCTTGCTGAGCATAAGCGGTGATCCCCACAGTGATCAGGCCATCGCTTTCAAGACGCAGCCATTCGTGATCGACGGTAAAACGCAATTCGTTCATATCAACTCCTCATTGTTCAGACTCATCCGCTACTGGTGGCGGATGGCGATGGACAGGCTCGTGTCGGGCAACGAGCGTGGCTTGAGGGTTGATAGCAAGGGCGGTGCCAGGTTTGATTTATCTATATAAATCAATTGATTGACTTGGTTTTAGGTGCGTAGGTATGGCGCGTTCGTATTGAAATCAATACAGGCACTTGTAGCGGAGGGTGCGAAGTACGGGCCAGACGGGTCGAGAGGGTTTTGTCTTTAATTCGATACGCTGTATCGATTTACACACAGTCTGCAACGACACATGACCATTGTGGGAGCGGGCTTGCTCGCGAAAGCGGTGTGTCAGGCGCCAGCAATGTTGCTGACCCGACGCCTTCGCGAGCAAGCCCGCTCCCACAAGGGTTAAGTGTTGGTGATGGGATTGTGTTCCGGTAGAGGCTTCACGACTTGTTCGGAATGCCGTATTTACGCAGCCGGATAGCGATCGCACTGTGCGAAGTTTGCAGGCGTGCCGCCAGTAAACGGCTGGAGGGATAACTGCGGTAGAGCTGTTCCAGCAGGTGCTTTTCAAAGCCTTCGACGGCCTCTTCCAGGCTGCCGACCTCACCGTCGTTTTGCCGCTCCACCGCCGTTCGGGCGATGTCGAGGTCATCGATGTCCACCAGCGGATTTTCACAAATGGCTGCGGCGCGGAAGATCACGTTTTGCAGTTGCCGCACATTGCCCGGCCAGCGGTTACCGAGCAGCGCCGGATAGGCCCCGGGGGCCAGGCGACAGACCGGACGCTGGATCTGTGCGCACGCCTGCTGCATGAAGTGATTGGCCATCAACAGGATGTCGTGGCCGCGCTCGCGCAACGGCGGCACTTGCAGATTGAGCACATTGAGGCGGTAGAACAGGTCCTCGCGAAAACTGCCTTCGCTGACCATTTTCTCCAGGTCGCGGTGGGTCGCGCTGAGGACCCGCACATTGACCCTGACCTCACGATCGCCACCCACCCGACGGAAGCAGCCATCGCTTAAAAAGCGCAGCAACTTGGCTTGCAGGTAGGGCGACATTTCACCGACTTCGTCGAGGAACACCGTGCCCTGGTCGGCCAGTTCCAGCAGGCCGAGTTTGCCGCCACGCTGGGCGCCAGTGAAGGCGCCCGCGGCATAGCCGAACAACTCGCTTTCGGCGAGGCTCTCCGGCAGTGCCGCGCAGTTCAGGGCCAGGAAGGGCGAGTCATGCCGGGCGCTGATCGCGTGGCAGGCACGCGCCACCAATTCTTTGCCGGTGCCGGTTTCGCCCTGAATCAGCAGCGGTGCGTCGAGCGTTGCAACACGCTGGGCGCGGGCCTTGAGGGTCCGAATCGCCGGGGACTCGCCGAGCAGCGCGTCGAAACCTTCGGCATGGTCATGATGCAGCGCCGACAGGCGTTCACCGATGCGGTTCGGTTGATACAGGGTCAGCAGGGCGCCGGCATCGGTGATTGGCATCGCGTCCAGCAGCAGCGTCTGGCCACCGAGACTGACCTCGTGCATGGGCAGACGAAAACCGTTTTCGATCAATGTGCGTTGCAGCGAAGGATCATCGAATAGCGCCGTCAGCGGCTCACCGGCCGGTTCTCGACCGCACAGTGAAATCAACGCCGGATTGGCCAGCAGCACATGACCGCGCTCGTCCACCGCCAACACCGGGTCGGTGCTGGCCGCCAGCAAGGCATCGAGTTGCAAGCGTCGGCGCTGCCCCGGGAGGATGTCGACCATCGTCACCGCTTGCACGCCCCGCACCCCAAGAAAAGCCTCGCGCAACTCTTCCAGCACATCGGCGCCGAGGGTCGGGGCATCGATGTAAACGTTGGGCGGCACCATCTCGACGGCATCCAGATTGAAACGGCGCCCACCGAGCAGGGCCAGCACTTCCTGGGTGATGCCGACGCGGTCGATGAAGGTGACGTGAATGCGCATAGGGTGGCCTGCAAGGGTTGCGAACAGAATGAGTATGACCGGCACCAGCGGTGTCTGTCAGGTGGTGCGGGTGGTACGCGAACAGGCGGCCAGATCCTCAAGGAACGCCTGAAGGATCGGTGGCGGCGCGGTGCCACGTCGGGTGATCACGTCGAACGGCGACATCAGTTGCAGGCTCGTCGGCGCCAGTTGGTGCATCTCGCCGGTCTTGACCCACTGGGCGGCGAAGTGCATCGGCAGAAAGCCCAGATAGGCGCCGGAAATCAGCAGAATCGCCAGCGCTTCGATGTTGTCGACGGTCGCAGCGGCTTTGCTCACGCCCAAGTGTTCCAGGTCGTATTGCTGCATGTAGCCCCTGACGACAATCCGGCTTGCGGCAATCTCTTCAAGCAGTTCGTCGCCCTCGGCCTTGCTGCCATACAGCGGATGCCGCCGTCCGCAATACAACCCCAGTGCTTCCTGATACAGCGGCGAGTGCAACAGCCCCGGAACGTAGATCGGGAAGTGCCCGATGGCCAAGTGCAGGCGACCGTCGAGCACGCGTTCTTCCAGTTCCGCCGGGGTGCCGACGTACACGTTCAGGTGCACGTCGTGCCCTCTGGATACGAAGCGCTGGGTGGTGCGCGGCAGTGGAGAATCGGGATCGGTAATGGTGGTGTCGATGATCCCCAGATTGAGCTTGCCGCTGATGTGCTGCTTGAGCACGTCGGCGTCCATGCAGAAATTTTCCACCGCCGAGAGCAGACGCTGAGTGGCTTCGTGGATCGCCACACCTTGCTCGGTCAGGCGAAAGCCGCTACGCCCGCGTTGACAGAGTTTGACCCCGAGCCGGGTTTCCAGATGAGTCATCTGTTCGCTGATGGTTGACTGGCCGGCATTCAACGCCGCCTGCGCGGCAGAGAAACCGCCGCACCTGACAATCGTGGCAAACACCCTGAGCAGTTTCAGATCGACATCGTGCAGCTGGATCACCTTGAACCTCCCGCGTGTGGATGCATCGGTAATGCCGATATGAGTATCTGATGTTTAGCATTTTTTCCACGAAAACCTGCGCCCATAGTCATTTCCAACGGCGGTCGCCTTCCACGTCCGCTAGCTGATAACAAGAATTGGAGATGCCTGAAATGTCGAACAACGGTTATGAATCCGGTCGCCTGAACCTGCCATTCGTGGGTCACTGCACCTTTGGCAAATCCCCGGTGTGCACCGACTGGGATGCATTGGATGCGGACGTGGCGGTCCTCGGCGTGCCCAACGACATGGGCACCCAGTGGCGTTCCGGCGCACGCTTCGGACCACGTGGCATTCGTGAGGCATCGACCCTGTTTTCCTTCGGCCATGCCGGCGCCTACGACCACGAAGATGACGTCATGTACCTGACCGCCTCCGACGTGCGCATGGTCGATGTGGGTGATGCCGACATCGTGCACACCGACATGGTCACCAGTAACGAGAACACCGAGTACGCCGTACGCAAGATTCTGGATGCCGGTGTCATGCCGGTTGTACTCGGTGGCGATCACTCGGTTCACGCGCCGGTGATAAAGGCGTTCGAGGGCCGTGGCCCGATCCACATCATCCACTTCGACGCGCACCTGGACTTCGTTGATGAGCGTCATGGTGTTCGCTACGGCCATGGCAACCCGCTGCGCCGCGCGTCCGAAATGAACCACATCGTCGGCATGACCCAGATGGGCATCCGCAACGTGTCGTCGTCCAATCGCGACGACTACGAAGCAGCCCACGCGGCCGGCTCGAAGATCCTTTCGGTCCGTGATGTGCGCCGCCTCGGCGTCGAAGGTGTGCTGGCGTTGATCCCGCAAAACATCAACTACTACATCACCATCGACATCGACGGTTTCGACCCGTCCATCGCCCCTGGCACCGGCACCCCAAGTCACGGCGGCTTCCTCTATTACGAAGTGCTGGAAATCATCCAGGCCCTGGCCAAACGCAGCCAAGGCAACATCGTTGGCATGGACCTGGTCGAGGTTGCACCGGTTTATGACCCTTCCGGCATGACCTCGATTCTGGCGGCGCAACTGCTGCTCAACAGCATCGGTTTCATCTTCCACGAGCGGGCTCAAGCACGGCACGCCATGAGCGCAACCACCACGGCCACGGCGTGATCTGAGCGCCGCACAGAGGGAATGAAAATGGACACGATCGTTAAGCAGTATTTGCAAAAATTTGGTGTATCCGAGGCCACCCAGACCTTCCTCAGCAAGGTTCAGAAGATGTTCATCGGTGGCGCCTTTGTCGAGGCCAGCGACGGGCAGACATCCGACGTTATCGAACCGTCGACCGAGGGCTTGATCACGCGTATTCCGATGGGCACTACCGAGGATCTGGACCGTGCGGTGCAAGCCGCCCGCGCACAGTTTGACGGTGGCGCCTGGCGTCAGGCCAAACCGGCAGAACGCGAACGGCTGATGCAACGCCTGGCGGACCTGATTGAAAGCAACGCCGCCGAACTGGCGGAAATCGAATCGATCGACATGGGCAAGTCAGTCGCCTTCGCGCGGGATGTCGACATCCAGGGCACGGTCGATACGCTGCGTTATTTCGCCGGTTGGGCGACCAAGCTGCATGGCCGAACCGTTGAACCGTCGCTGCCGGGCAATTACCTGGCTTATACCCGCAAGGAAGCGGTAGGTGTGGTCGGCGCCATCGTGCCCTGGAACTTCCCGTTGCAAACCATGGCCTGGAAGCTCGGTGCCGCCCTGGCAACCGGTTGCACCGTGGTGGTCAAACCCGCCGAACTGACGTCGCTGTCGGCCTTGCGCTTTGCCGAACTGGTGCAGGAAGCCGGCATCCCGGACGGGGTGATCAACATCGTGACCGGACGCGGCAGCGTGGTCGGTGCGGCCATGGCCACGCACCCCGGTATCGACAAGCTCACCTTCACCGGCTCGACCCCGGTCGGCCGTACCGTCGGTCGCGCCGCGCTGGACGAAATGAAGCGACTAACCCTCGAACTCGGAGGAAAATCACCGGTAATCGTATTGGCCGATGCCGACGTGCCGGCCGCCGCCCAGGCGATTGCCAACGGCGTGTTTTTCAACTCCGGCCAGGTGTGCGATGCCGGCACGCGGGCCTATATTCATCGCAGCGTCTACGACGAATTCCTGCGCGAACTGATCGCCTACACCCGCACGCTGAAAATCGCACCGGGCCTGGATCCAGACTGCTTCATCAGCCCGTTGGTCTCGGCATTGCAGAAGGAGCGAGTGACCGACTACATCGAAACCGGCAAGCAAGAAGGCGCCGAACTGGTCTATGGCGGCCAGCCTGTCGAAGGCCCGGGTTTCTTCGTCGAACCGACCATTTTTGCCCATTGCCGCAACGACATGCGCATCGTCCAGGAAGAGATCTTTGGTCCGGTGCTGGTTACTGCACCGTTCGACGATGAAGAAGAGGCCTTGGCCCTGGCCAATGACTCGCCCTACGGCCTGGCGGCCGCACTGTATTCCAATGACCTTGGAAAGGTGCACAGCCTGATCCCACGGTTAAAAGCGGGTTCGGTCTACGTCAACGCCCACGGCACCCTCGACCCGTCGATGCCGTTCGGTGGCTACAAGCAGTCCGGATTCGGCAAGGACCTGGGCGCGGAGCAGCTCGATTATCTGCTGGAGACCAAGGCGGTCTGGATCACGCTTCCCTGAGTCAAGGCTGACTCAAATCCCCTGTGGGAGCGGGCTTGCTCGCGAAGATGTCGACACATCCAACATTGATGTCGGCTGATACTCCGCTTTCGCGAGCAAGCCCGCTCCCACAGGGACGTCGTTACCCAAAGAATGCAGTTACCTCGTCATGATCTTCCAACAATAAGAGACCATCATGAACACTAACGCCAAGTCAGCCCTGAGCGTATCGGTCCTGGACGACAAATCCGTCGTCGAAAGCCATTCGATTGACTTCATCCCGGAAAACGAGCGCACCGACAAACTGTCGAGCCAGGGCCCGTTCTGGTTCCTCGGCAATTTCACCTTCTTCACCATGACCATCGGCTTCGTTGGCCCGAGCGTCGGCCTGACCGCGCTCTGGACCACACTGGCCGGCACGCTGGGCATCATGTTCGGCACGCTGTTCATGGCCTTTCACGGCTCGCAAGGTCCACACCTTGGCCTGCCGCAAATGATCCAGTCCCGTGCGCAGTTCGGCTATCGCGGGGTGATCCTGGTGCTGCTGGCGACGCTGTTCGTGTTCGCCGGTTTCAACATCGTCAACCTGGTGTTGATGATGCAGGGGCTGCACACGCTATTCGGCTTCAACCCTGCGGTAATCGCGGTGGCGGTGACGATACCGGCGGCCGTCTTGGCGATCCTCGGGCATGACTGGATGCACCGCAGTTTCAAATGGGCGTTGTACCTGTCGCTTCCGCTTTACGGTCTGGTGACGTTGGCGGTGCTGATGGGCTGGGTTCCCGATGCTGCGGTGCCGGTACTCGCAGCCGGTGAAGTGACCCCAGCGCCATTGGGCTTCAACTGGACGGGTTTCATCGCCCAGTTCGCAGCAGCGGCGAGTTACAACATCGCTTACGCCCCGTATGTGTCTGACTATTCGCGTTACCTGCCGAAGAACACCTCCAGCGGCAAACTGATCGCGGTGGTGTTCCTGGGTGCCTCGTTGTCCGGAGCATGGATGATTTCCGTGGGTGGCTGGCTGGCCGATCACCTGCATTCCACGGACGTGCTGGTGGCCCTTGGGCAAGTCGGCAACACCGTGTCGCCGCTGATGGGAACTGTGGTGGTGGTTGTCACGATCCTGGCGTTCCTGCCGGTCATCGCCATGAACATCTACAGCGCGAAGTTGACCACGCTGACCTGTGTCGACTCCATCAAGCACATCGAGCCGACCCGCAAGGCGCGCATCCTGGCGATCGGTTTCGTGATCCTGCTGCAACTGGGCGTGGCCCTGAGCATTCAGAGTTCGGGCAAAGGCCTGTCGGTGTTGGGCATCTACCTGGTGGTGATGCTGTACTTCCTGGTGCCCTGGACCTCGGTCAACCTGACCGACTACTTCTTCGTCCGCAAGGGTCGCTACGCCATCCCGCACTTCTTCATGCCCCACGACAACATCTACGGCAGCTGGGGCCTGCGCGGCATCGCGGCGTATGCCATCGGCTTCATTTCGATGATCCCGTTCTTCTACATCTACGACGGTGTTGAACAGCGTGAGGTCTATGTCGGCCCGCTCGCCAAAGCGCTCGGCAGCATCGATATCGCCTGGCTCGTCGGGCTGATCGTGTCGGGGCTGGTCTACTACTGGTTCAGCCGCTCGATCGACCTCAAGCGCGAAGAAGCCGTCATCCAGCACATCGAAAAAACATTCCCGCAATACACCACCGGCGACAAGTTGACCCTGCCTTCGTTGCACGTTTTCAACGAATCGGCGGTCCGGAGATAATCATGGCTACGCAAAAATACGACTACATCATCATCGGTGCCGGCTCGGCAGGTTGTGTGTTGGCCAACCGCCTCAGCGAAGACCCGGCCACCTCGGTCCTGGTGCTGGAATTCGGCGGCAGCGATCGCAGTGTGGTGATCCAGATGCCGAGCGCATTTTCGATCCCGATGAACACCAAGAAGTACAACTGGCGCTACGAGACCGAGCCGGAGCCTTTTCTTAACGGACGTCGCATTCACTGTCCAAGGGGCAAGGTGCTGGGTGGCTCGTCGTCGATCAATGGCCTGGTGTACATCCGTGGCCACGCCTATGACTTTGACGAGTGGGAGTCGCTGGGTGCAGAGGGTTGGGGCTATCGCAATTGCCTGCCTTACTTCAAACGGGCCGAGCATTACGAGGAGGGCGGTGACGGCTATCGCGGCAGCACCGGCCCCTTGCACACCACCAACGGTAATCACATGAAAAACCCGTTGTACGGAGCCTGGGTCGAAGCCGGCGCAGAAGCGGGCTACATCAAGACCGAGGACTGCAACGGCTACATGCAGGAAGGCTTCGGTGCCATGCACATGACGGTGAAAAACGGCGTGCGCTGCTCCACGGCCAACGCTTACCTGCGCCCGGCCATGGGCCGTCCGAACCTGACCGTAATCACCCATGCAATGACCCGTCAGATCATCCTTGAAGGCAAGCGAGCCGTCGGCGTCATGTATGACCACGAAGGCCAGACGCACCAGGTCTTTTGCAACCGTGAGGTGCTGATTTCCTCGGGGCCTATCGGTTCGCCGCACCTATTGCAGCGCTCCGGTATCGGGCCGGCCGAGGTCCTGCGCAAAGCCGGGATTGGCGTGCGCCATGACCTGCCGGGAGTAGGGGAGAACCTGCAGGATCACGCCGAGGTGTACATCCAGTTCGGCTGCAAGGAACCGGTGACGCTCAACAGCAAAATGGACCCGCTGAGCAAACTGTTGATCGGCCTGCGCTGGCTGTTGTTCAAGGACGGGCTCGGCGCCACCAACCATTTTGAGGCCGGTGGTTTCATCCGCTCGGACAAGGGCCTGCGCTGGCCGGACATTCAGTTCCACTTTCTGCCCGCGGCCATGCGTTATGACGGCAACAAACCGATCAAGGGCCACGGTTTCATGGTGCTTACCGGGCCGAACAAACCCAAGAGCCGCGGTTATGTTCGGGTGCGCTCCGCTGACCCTTACGAGCATCCGCAGATTCAATTCAACTACCTGCAACGCGAAGAAGACCGTGAGGGCTTCCGCCGCTGCATCCGCCTGACCCGCGAGATCATCGGCCAACCGGCGATGGACCGCTTCCGCGACGGCGAAATCGCGCCCGGGCCACAGGTGAACACCGACGAAGAAATCGACGCTTTCGTGCGTGAAAACCTCGAAAGCACCTACCATCCCTGCGGCTCGTGCCGTATGGGTGAAGACGAGATGGCTGTGGTTGATTCGGAGCTGCGTGTGCGGGGTATCGCGGGGTTGCGGGTGATTGACTCGTCGGTGTTCCCGACCGAGCCAAACGGCAACCTCAACGCACCGACCATCATGCTGGCCGAGCGGGCTTCCGATCTGGTTCGAGGGCGCAGCATGCTGCCGGCATCCGATGCGCCCGTCGGTCTGGTCCAGGATTGGGAAACCAGCCAGCGATCATCGTTGCCGGGACGCAATGTGAGGGTTTAAACCCGACGGGTTAATCACTCAGGAGAAGACATGTAAAAAGGGCGCCTTCAGGGCGCCCGTTTTTTACTTCGCAGTACGTACAGGCGCTAGCTCATTTCAACACCAGCAAGCTATAAACTCCGCCCTCGCTTTCGATCCCATGGGTGTCATGGGTAAAACCCGGGAAGGATTTGTCGAAGGCTTCCAGCGCTTTGAGATAGGCCAGCAACGGCCCGTCCGCAGGCCCGGCGTTTTCACCCGGCATCAGCAATGGAATGCCCGGCGGATACGGCACGATCCCGGTCGCCACGACGCGTCCGGCGGCTTCTTCGAGTGTCACCCGTTCGATGTCGTTTCTGACCAGTTTTTCGTAGGCCTCCACCGGGCTGAATTCGGCTTTGGGCAGTGTGCCGAACGCCTGGGCCATGTTGGCGGTGGTTTTGTGTTTCTTCATGGCCGCGAAGATTTCGTCGGCCAGGTCCTTGAGGCCCATGCCGGCGTAACGCGTCTGGTTGGCGGCCAGCAGATCCGGCAGGCACAGTTCCAGTTCGACGTTGTCGTCATAGTCGCGTTTGAAGTCGAGCAGGGCATTGAGCAAGGTGCCCCATTTGCCTTTGGTGATACCGATAGAGAACAGGAACAGAATGGTGAAGTCGGTGGTTTTCTCGACCACGATGCCCTGACGTCCCAGGTACGCCGTGAGCACACAAGCCGGGATTCCCGAGTCGAGCAGGTTGCCGTCGTCGCCCATGCCGGGGCTGAGCACCGAGACCTTGATCGGGTCGAGCATGCAGTAGCCTTCTTCGATGTCACCGAAGCCGTGCCATACCGCGTTGGGATGCAGGACCCAGCAGTTCGGCTCGGTTTTCAAAAGTACCGGGTCGACTTCATGGAACGGCACGGCGGTCGCGCCAACTTGCACGGTCGGCGGCTGCCAGCAGGTAAAGAACCAGTCCTCCTTGCTCAACATCTCGTTGTGCATGCGCGAGACGACCTGGCGGAAACTGATGGCTTCTTCGATCGATTCGGTGGTGAGGATTTGCCCGCTGGGCGCTTCCATCATTGCCGAGCTGACGTCGCAGGAAGCCATGATCGCGTAGTTCGGCGAAGTCGAGGCGTGCATCATGTACGACTCGTTGAAGCGCCCGTGATCGATCGGGTTGCGGCCGTTGCGCACGTGAATCATCGAGGCCTGGGAGAGAGCGGCCAGCAACTTGTGGGTCGACTGAGTGGCGAAAACGGTCGGCTTCGAGTCATCGTGATCGTCCGGGCTGCCGTGCATGGCGTGGCGCTCGCGGTACAGCGGATTGAAACGCGCATATCCGTACCAGGCTTCATCGAAATGCAGACGATCGACGCTTTGCCCCAGCAACTCTTCGACGCGGGTGACGTTGTAGGTCAGGCCGTCGTAGGTGGAGTTGGTGATGATCGCGTGGACGGGTGTCGGGTCGATGCCTTGCTTGACCAGCGGGTTACTGGCGATGGCGTCTTTCACGCCGCTGGCGCTCAGGGTTTGCGGGAGGATCGGGCCGATGATGCCGTAGCGATTGCGGGTCGGCACCAGATAGGTCGGGATGGCACCGGACAGGGTCATCGCGTGCTCGGCAGACTTGTGGCAATTGCGGTCACACAGGGCAATTTGATTGCGCGTGACGCTGGCCATCAGGATGACGCGGTTGGACATTGACGAGCCGTTGGTGACGTAATAGGTGCGATGGGCGCCGAACACCTTGGCGGCGTAGCGCTCGCCCTGGCCGATGGGGCCGCTGTGATCGAGCAGCGAACCGAGTTCACCGACCGAAATCGACAGGTCGGAACGCAGCAGGTTCTCGCCGAAAAACTCGTAGAAGGCGCGCCCCGCGGTACTCTTCAAAAACGCTGTGCCGCCGGCATGTCCAGGGGTGTGCCACGAGTACTCATAAGTGCGGGCAAACTTCACCAGCGCCCCGAACATGGGGGGCAGCGCGGCTTGTCGATAACGTTCGATGGCCGCCAGGATGCGCCCGCTGAGGAAGCGGCTGGTGTCCTCGGGCAGCCAGATGAAGTCATCGGCGTGTTGCATGACCACCAGCGGAATGGTCGACGCGGTGCTGCGGTCGCTAATCAGGAAAACCGGCACCCGGGTGTTGCGCTCACGCAGGCTGGCGAGCAGTTTGATGCATTCCTCATGGCCTTCGCTTTTGTCCATTTCCCAACTGAGCAGCACGCATTGAATGGCCGGGTCCGAGCGCAGGATCGACGTGGCGTCGCTCAGGGTTTCCGACGCCAGCACCCGGACGGCGCGTTCTTCCACATCGTTGATCAACTGATCCAGGGCGCGACCAAAGACGGTGCGTTTGTCCGGCGGGCTGCTGACCAACAGCGTGAGCATCCCGAGCGTTTGTCTATGTTCCGTCATGATTAAGCCTCCACTCTAACTGCTTGCAAGTTATTGACCGGCACTGGCTTACCCATGAGGTGCTGAGCGCTGACGGTCTGTGTCGGTACGCTGTTATTGAGCGCTTCGAGGCGGATCAGGCGGTTGTTGACGAAGCCGAACAGCGTGTAACCAAAGATCGTTGCCACGCCGCCGAGCATCAGTGCCTGTGCGCCCGAACTGTACAGCGCCAGGTAGCTGTAAGCCGCTGCCACCCACGCAATGATGTTGGTTATCAGCGCCGAGCCCGCCGGAACGTTGGATACCTTTTGAATGGTCATCAACGCGGCCATGGAGAGGATGTAGGGCACCAGATTGGTGACCACCGCGAGGTTAACGAGAGTGTCGAACTGCTTGCTCAGGTCCGGGCTGATGGTGAGTAAAGCCAGCGCCGTCTGCACAGCCAGCAGCACCAGCATGCCGATGATGGGTGTTCCGGCCTTGTTGGACTTGGCAAAGATCGACAGGAAGTAACCGGTGTCCGCTGAGCTTTTGTAGACCTGAGCGATGGTGAATTGCCAGCCCAGCAGCGAACCGATGCACGCGAGGATCATCGCAGCCATCACAATGTCGCCGACCATAGGGGTGAACATCTTGGCAAAGACCAGCCCGAACGGTGCAGTGGAGGAGGCCAGTTCCGGGTTGCCGACGATACCGGCGATTACGTTGGTGGAGGCGATGTAGATCACCGCCGCACCGAGGGTGCCGCCAAGTACCGCAATGGGGACGTTCCTTTCCGGATTTTCCACGGCATCGGTGTTGGCGCACGCCGACTCCAGGCCGAGGAATGCCCATAAGGTGATCGCCACCGATGCACCTGCGGCGTCTAACCAGCCCATGTTGTGGGGGTTCCAGCCAGCGGCGTAGACACTGCTGTCGAACCAGAACCAGCCAATGGTGGACACCAGCACCACCGGCGCAATCACCCCCCAAACCGTAACCGCACCAATCCGGCCGGTAATCCGCGCGCCGCCGAAGTTGGCGAAAGTGGTGATCCACAACAGAGCGATGGTCGCCAGACCCACTTGCAGTGAATCCAGTTCAACATGGAACAGCTCCTGGATATAGCCGACTGCCGTAATACTGATCGCTACGTTGGCAATCAACAGCGAGAGGCCATAGGTGTAGTTCGTGATGTAGTTGCCCGCCTTGCCGAACGTGTATTCAGCATAGCCGCCCATCCCCCCGGTCTTTCGACTGAGCATCCCGCAGCGTGCAAAGGCATAGGCCAGCGCCAGGGAGCCGGTAGCCGTGATCAGCCAGGAAAGGATGGAAATACCGCCGACTTCTGCAAGCTTAGTGGGGAGTAGAACAATGCCGGAGCCCAACATGTTGACGGCGGTCAACATCGTCAGTTGCCCTACGGTCATTTTCTTTGCGACTGACATTCCGTTGCCTCATTCGTTGGCGGGAGAAGAGCGTTAGCTATAGCAAAGGATTGCATTGGCGCAAGAAGTGTCCGTAAGAACACGGAGAAAACAGGCTATAGCGCACTTAAGGCATTTTGCTGGCCCCGAAGACTGAAACTTTTGACCAGAATCAATTTATTTTCAGTTAGTTAGGATCGAATGCAAATGCGGAATGTGATGGTTGCGCTGATTTCGTTAGGCCTGGCGAGCGTTGCCGCCTCTGTCCAGGCCAAAGAGCTGGCATCGAATGATCGTTACATTTGCAGCTGGGGCGCAGGTACTGCGGCGAGAGCCCAGGAACTCAAGCTGTCCGGGGTTTCACTGTATGCAGCGCGGCAGAAGTTACATACCTACAAATTCAGCAAGCCATGGATGCACATGATGGCGATGGGCATTACCGAGCAGACCTATGACAGTCATTCGCGGATGAAACCCGCGGCCCTGCGCGAGAGCTTTTACGAGGAATGCGTCCGGTACAAGTTGGCGCGCAAATGAGGAGGGCGGTCCGCCAAAATCCACGGCACGGCGCCTGCGCCGTGCCGGGCGGGTTACGTCAGGCATTGGGTACTTCAGACCTTCCCTGAAGAGAGAAAACTATCGGGTTCTTCTCAGGTTTTTTGCCTTTAACTTCCTGAGCAGGCCCATTACCGGCCGCAGGAGGGGCACCCTGTCAAGGATGGAAAGCTCATGCAGGTCCGTCCGCGAGGGCCTTTGATAGCCACAATTCCAAGTGAAATAGTAAGCCGAAATTTCTTTATTCCTATGAATAAGCGTATTGAGAGCAGCGTCATAATGCATCGGACCTCCGTCAGGATGTCCCGGCGGCCGCTCCAGAATCTGGAACAAGAAATCCCTCAATCTCCCAAAGCATTTCCCGTTTACAGCATAGAAATGGGCTAAATATATTGGCCGGTCGACTGCTTTCCAAGTGGGCACGTTTGAATTTTCTTCAAACGGATGCCCGAAATAGACGATGTCCCACTCCATACCTTCCAGGGACTCGATGGCCTCTTTGCCATATTGAGAAATGTGTCTGGAAAACTGTATGTCGTCTTCCAGGATCAAGATATTTTTCAAATTCAGGCGCATTGCTTCTTCCAGCACCCCCAGATGACTCAAAAAGCAGCCTCGGACCCCGACGCTCGGGAAACCATTTCCCTCACTGGGTGTAACAGCCTCAAAAAAGCCTATTTTTTCATCATCAATGTGAAAGCCGTTGCGAGTGAATTCTTCGACTGTTTCTAAACGGCGATCCTTTCTTGACGAGATATTGATGATTCTTACTCGATCAAAATACTCGATCACATTCATCTGTCAGGTCCTTAGCGCAGACAATCGGGGCCGTTGGATCGGGGAACCCGCAGAATTCGGAAAAAATCATACGCAAGCACTGCCGCCCCGTTTTCTCTATCGACCCCGGATTGCAGTATAGGCAGCATTTCTGGATGAAGTTTTAGTCTGGTAAATCGGCGTGCTGCACCCGTTTGAAAACACCGAGCTTAAGTGAACAGCTTCACGACAGGTCCGAGCATGTACCGCTGATGCCAGCCCTTCGGCGTGGGTGAAAAACGAAGTCTTCAAGGTCTCCTATACTGGTCCGTTCCGAGAGTTTCCCTACCCTTCACAGCGAGGAAAACGCACATGACCATTCGAATTGGCGACGAAGCACCGGATTTCACCGCCGAAACCACCGAAGGCACGCTCCATTTCCATGAATGGATTGGCGACAAGTGGGCCATCCTGTTCTCACATCCGAAGGACTTCACCCCGGTCTGCACCACTGAACTTGGTTATATGGCCGGGCTCAAGCCGGAGTTCGACAAACGCAACACCAAGATTGTCGGTCTCAGCGTCGACCCGGTCGGTAACCATCAGACCTGGGCCAAAGACATCGAAGAAACCCAGGGCCATGCGGTCAACTACCCCATGATCGGCGACGAGAATCTGGTGGTGGCCAAGCTCTACGACATGATTCACCCGAACGCCAGTGGCGGCGCTCGTACTGCCGTGGACAACGCCACGGTGCGTTCAGTGTTCATTGTCGGCCCGGATAAAAAGATCAAGGCGATGCTGGTCTACCCGATGAGTGCCGGGCGCAATTTCGATGAAGTGTTACGCCTGCTCGATGCTATCCAGTTAAACGCCAAGCACACGGTTGCCACACCGGTGAACTGGCGTCCGGGTGAGGACGTGATCATTCCGACGTCGGTATCCGACGACGACGCCAGGAAGAAGTACCCGGATGGCTTCAAGACGGTGAAACCTTATTTGCGTACGGTGGCGCAACCGAAGTAATGGTCAGTCCTTCATCCGGTATTCAATCGCGATGCCATTTGCGCGCATTGCATTGATCTGCTCGGCGTGGGTGCCAGGAGGTTGAGCAGGGTTCCTGGCGCAGCGCCGAGACTTCCACAGTGTTCCAGGGCTGAGAATGCACGGGAAGCCTTTACCTGTCATGCCGTCTTCATGCGTCAAAAACTCTCGACCGCCAGGTACTTTCAGAAAGTCGCCGACACACTCCATCTTTACAGGCGTCGTCGTCGGTCGAACCTATGCCATTGCCAAGATGCTTCCTTGCCCGGTGGAGGGCGCTACGCCGGGCGTGGGCCAGCATCCTGGTGCGAGCTGACGTCCAGGCGTGAAGCTATTTCACATGGATAGAATTCACGGGACTGACGTGCTTGTTGTGGCGTTATTTTGACGTCATCCTCCTAAAATGAAATTTCGATTTATTATTGTGACGGACCATTGACGTAATAGCGATGTGCTTATAGGCTCAATTTAGCCGATAAAGATTCCTTCAACCGACAAAAGAATAACCCCCTGCGCAAGGAGGCGGTGTTATGCGCTCAACACTTGTCATTAAATTTGTGTTGTTGTCTGTGATCCTGAATGGTGCAGCCGTTGCTAGTGCTCAGGCGACCAGTTTGGCCTATGAAATTAGTCGCATAAGCAGCGCTTGCGAGGAGTTGGGGCCTCAACTTTGTAGTGCTCTCAAAGATCACGCGGGTGGCGCACTGTTTACTTTCGGAAAAGGCCTTGGCTTGCCTTCATTGACCACTGATATTCACCTCGAAGATGCCCCTTCTGCGAAAGCTAACAGTGTCAATCATCACGCTGACTCAGGCGTGGATGTATCCGTCAATTCTTCTTCCCGTGACGGATTAATGGCGGCGGTTGATAATAAGAAATTCAAAATTGATTCATCTCTCCAGGATAAAAGTCTGGTTGGGGTATCTGATATCAACCAACCCAATGCAGTACCGCTTTCTGCGGCAGCCTGGTTATTTTCTTCTGCTTTGTTAGGTTTTATTGTGGTCGCCAACCGACGGAAGATATAGCGGGTTGTTAACGTTTTTGGAAATAAGGTGTTTAAACGGTCACTCTGGTGGCGGGTAGATACACAGCTTTATATATAGTTTTTGCGGATGATGTCTGTCATTGCGATGTAATTGTTGATGTCAGTTAGTTGCGCAGGCAAACGTAGCCATCGTCAGGGTGACAGTGGCGCGGTTGAGCCGGTTAAAACAGGCGTGATGTCGTTAATATTGGCGCGAAATACGTCGGAGGTGATTTGCTCGCTCCAACCTATTGTTAAATAACACGATTCTGCTGTTTTGCACTAACGTTCCGGTTTTGGGTGTGTTGCATTGGCGTTGACCGCCCGCAAGCTCAATGTGATTGCTGTTTTAGTTTCTTTGGCGGGAAATAGGCTAGAGTCATTTGACTAGGTTTTTTTGTTCTAAACTCCTTGCATGGCTACTTAGACGGAGGGATCCCGATGTTCCGTTCATTGATACCTGTGCTGTGCGCGCTGGCCGTTTGGCCCAGCATTTCCAATGCCGTCGAAAAGGACGGGGCTTATAAGCTGAATCAGGGAGATAGCCTTTCCATTTCCGTTTGGGGCGAAGACAAGCTCAAACAGGATGTACGCGTACTCCCCAATGGCAGCATTACCTTCCCGCTGGTAGGGCGAGTCGATGTTGAAGGGCTTGATACCACCGCTGTCGAGCAGCAAATCGCTGCCAAACTTGAGAAATTCATACCTGATCCGCAGGTGAGCGCTGTCGTCACCGGCACCGAAGGTAATGTCGTCTACGTCCAGGGCAAAGTGCTGAAGCCCGGCACCGTGCATATGTCCGGTCAAACGTCAGTGCTGCAGGCAATAAGCATGGCGGGTGGGCTCGACAAATTCGCCGATAAAGACGACATTAAGGTCGTGCGACCCAATGGGACTAGACAAGAGATCCTGCACGTCAACTACAGCAAGTTGATGTCGGGGGATGACATGTCCACCAATTTTCCACTTAAAGCCGGCGATACGCTGGTCGTGCCTTAGCCTTGCGCGAAGCACTAAGGATTATCTTGCTTGAATTTCGAACGACCGGGATTGCGACGGCAATCCTGGCTTTGTCGTGTTCGGACATGGCCCATGCTGCTACTTGGCAATCAGCTATAGCAGTGCCTTCGACGGTCGAGTACGACAGCAATCCACTACTGCTCACGAGTGATGAGAAAGGGGTGACTCGCACCATCATCGCCCCCGATTACAGCCTCGTGGGTACTTCCGGACGGGATGAGTTCCAGTTCGGTCTGGGGGTAAATATCGTGCGTTCGTCGGATACGTCCGTCGTTTCAGACCGTGAAGATCCCAGGTTAAGGTTGGGGTGGCAGCGAGAGACCGAAACGGGAGCTTTTGGGCTTGTGGCGAGATATGAAGAAAACTCTACGCTTTCCACGGTGGTTCAGGAAACCGGCGTAGTTGCTTCCGATGGCACGCAAAAGATGTATTTGGTGGGCGGCAACTGGAGCACTGCTCTCAGCGAGCGAAGTACCCTGGTTAACGAGACTGACTACACTCATGTCACTTACGATGTTGCCTCTCTGACTAACTATGACGAGCTGGCGACCCGCTTCAGCTTGAACTATGCATGGAGTGAGCAGGTCGAGCTGTTCACCCGTTTGGGCGTGAGGCGCTATGAGCCGGAAAAGGGCTCCGCAGTGGCTTCCTCGAACAGCTACACCCCCACGGTCGGCTTGAATGTTCAATTCTCCGAGCGGCTTAAGGGGACGGCCTACGCCGGCCTCAACCAAGTCTCCGGCACAGGTAGCGGCCCTAAAGGCCAGGGCGGTTTATTGTTGCAATATGCCGGTGAGCGTATTGATACCAGCATCGACGCCAGTCGTAGCACTCTCGCCAGCGGGGACGGCGGTTTCGTCGAGGTTGATGCCCTGAGGGGGACATGGAGCTACGCCGTCGACGAGACCCGGCGCACCGGTTTCGATGCCTCCTGGCAAGATGCCAAAGGCCGGACGCCGAATACCCTGCGAAATTACAGTGCCTGGTTTAGCCAAGAACTCTCGCCTTTTTGGATTGCACGCCTATCCTACACATACAAACAACGCCAGCAAGATGGCTTGCCGGATGCCACTGCAAACGTCGTCGGGCTGACGTTGACCTATAGTTATCCCGGTCTCTGAAATTCAGCTGCGTGAGAAATATGGCCACTGAATACGAAATGTCGTTCAACGACTACCTAGCTATCATCAAGCACCACGCCCTGCTGTTGATCGTGAGTTTCGTGGTCATACTCGGCGTGTGCATAGCAGTAGCGATCTCTCTCCCGCCGACCTATGAGTCATCCGGCACGATTCTGGTGGAGTCTCAACAGATTTCGCCAGACCTGGTGGCGGCCAACAACAATACCTTTGCCGATGAGCGCATCGAAGTTATTCGCCAGCGCGTGATGACCCGAGATCATCTAGAAGGGATCATCGACAAATACAATCTTTTTGCTTCGCAAAGCCGGCAACTGAGCGTTAGCGAGAAGATCGAAGAAATGCGAAATGCGATTGTGGTCTCGCTGGTCAGTGCTGCCGTCAAGGGGCGCGGAGAGGTGACGATTGCTTTCCGTCTTTCCTTTGAACACAGTCAGCCCGAGATTGCGAACAAAGTTGCCAAGGAGCTGGTGACGCTGTTTCTGGATGAAAACATCAAGCAGCGCACCGAACGCGCCAGTGAAACGACCGAGTTCCTGACGCAGGAGGCGGACAAACTCAGGGTGGAACTGGAAGCCCTTGAGAACCGGTTGGCGGACTTCAAGCAGGCACACAGTAACGCGCTGCCCGAGCATCAAGAGCTGCGCATGAATATGTTGACGCGCGCTGAAACCGAGCTTAAAGAGGTCGACCGTGACTACAAAACTGCCCGTGAAGACTTGCGCTTCAATGAGCTGGAGCTTTCCGCCGCGAATGCCGGGCTAGCGACCAAGCCTGGAACAGCCGGTGCGGCAGTTGATAAACCACAGGATCTCGCTAGCCTCAAAGCGGAGTACACCCGGTTGCAGTCGCTGTATACGCAAGCCCACCCCGACGTGCGTGCCGTCAAACGCAAAATTGCTGCACTTGAGGCTGGCAAAGGTGCTGGTGCAGCGGCTTCGGTCAATCTGGACGTTGCCAAGGCCCAGGCGCGGATCACCGCAGCAGAAGCACGTATCAAGTCGCTGGCCGATCAAAAGCAGCAAATACTTGGAAAAATAGCCGAATACGAGGCACAAATTATTGAGACGCCGCAAGTCGAGCGCGGCTTGGTCACGGTGATGCGTGACCATGATAATGCTCGTAAAAAATATGAGGAGATTCGCACGAAGGAAATGAGTGCGAAAATTTCCGAAAGCCTGGAGCAGGAAAACAAAGCCGAGCGTTTTGTTCTTCTGGAGTCGCCGCTGATGCCCGAGAAGCCGGTACGGCCGAACCGTAAAAAAGTGGTTGCCATGGGTTTCTTGCTTGCCCCGGTGGGTGCTGGCGCGCTGGTGATGCTCCTCGAGATGATGAGTCAGCGTGTGCGCGGTGCCCAGGCCTTGGCCAGCGTGCTGGGTAGACGCGTATTGGTTTCGATTCCCTACATTCACACCAAGGCTGAACTGGCACGCCGCAGGAAGTGGCGAATGCTATTGATCGTCATTGGAGTCGCGACAATCGCGATCTTTCTGGTGCTCCTGCACTTCCTCTACATGCCTCTGGATCTTCTGATGTTTAAAGCTCTGGGCCGGTTTACGTAAGGAATATAGCCATGGAAATGTTCAATCCCGATACCGAAAAAGCCGAGCAACAGACCTCGTCAAAAGCCATGACGCCGACCGCGCAGTCCACAGGTCTGAATGCACTCAGTTATGTGCAAACCAAGGTTGTACCTTTGCGCCCGGATCACCTTGAGCGCAACCGCATTGTGGCTTACAACAAAAATTCGAGTATGAGCGGGGCATTCGATCTACTGCGTACACAAGTTCTAAAAATCATGGAGGAAAATGGCTGGCGCACGCTCGCCATCACCTCGCCGACTCCAGAGGCAGGCAAGACGGTGTTGGCTATAAACCTGGCGATGAGTATCGCGCATCACACGACCAAGACGGCGTTGCTGGTGGACTTCGACTTGCGTCGTCCGAAGGTGGGTGAATACCTGGGTCTGCCGATGGATAAATCGCTTAATGAATTGTTGGCAGATGAAGCCGAACTGCAAGAAGTATTGGTCAATCCGACCTTGCCGCGCTTTGTGGTTCTGCCGACGCGTGAGCCGATTCCTCTTTCCACCGAGGTGTTGTCATCGCCTGCAGTAAGCTATTTGATTGCTGATCTGCGCGAGCGCTACAACTCACGCATCGTGATTTTCGACTTGCCGCCGTTGTTGAGTTCCGATGATGTGATTAACGTCCTGCCCAGGTTCGACTGCGTCCTGCTCGTTGTCGCTAACGGATTGAACAGCAGGAAAGAGATCGAGGAAAGCCTGCATCATCTTGGAACAGCCAATCTGGTTGGCACGGTGTTGAACAAAGCCGAACCCGAAAATCGCTCTTACTACTAGAGCATCACCTGCAGGAAGTCGGCGCTATTGGCTAGCGCCGACGGTCAGTTCCAAGGGTACTTCTGCTCCCAACTCCAGGCGTGCGCCACTATCTGTTCAAGTGAGTCAAATTGCGGTTGCCAACCCAGTAATGTGTTGGCCCTGTGGGGATCGGCCACAAGGCGTGGTGGATCGCCCGCGCGACGTGGCGCTTCGCTGACAGAGATATCCTGGCCGGTCACATAGCGCGCGGTATCTATCACTTGCTGTACTGAGAAACCTTGACCGTTACCAAGGTTGAACGCCGTGCTTGCACCTCCTGCCAGCAGATAATCCACGGCAAGCGCGTGAGCGGCAACGAGGTCGACAACGTGGACGTAGTCGCGAATGCAAGTGCCGTCAGGCGTATCGTAATCACGGCCATAGACGGTGACGGTGGCGCGCCGTCCGGAGGCTGCTTGCAGGATCAGGGGCAGCAGGTGGGTTTCCGGTTCATGGCGTTCACCTAACTGTCCTTCAGGGTCTGCTCCGGCGGCATTGAAGTAGCGCAGGCGGACCGATTTGAGCCCATAGGCGCGGTCGAAATCTTCAAGCATCTGCTCCACCATCCACTTGCTGCGTCCATAAGGGTTGATCGCGGCCTTGGGATGCTCCTCGTCGATCGGTACATACACCGGGTCTCCGTAGACGGCGGCGCTCGAGGAAAAAATGAAGTTTTTAACCCTGGCACGAACCATCGCCTGGAGCAGCGTCAGGGTGGCGGCGAGGTTGTTTTGATAGTACTTGGCAGGTTCAGCGACGGATTCGCCCACCTGTATAAAGGAGGCGAAGTGGAACACGGCATCAAAGTGGTGTCCCGCAAACAGGGCATCCAGCGCCTGTTCGTCGGCTATGTCCAGTTCGACCAATGTCCCGCCCCTCAACGCGCTGCGATAACCCGTTGAGAAATTGTCTGCCACCACAAGATCGTGACCTGAACTCAGTAGCTGCTTCACCATGTGCGAGCCGATATAACCCGCGCCACCCACCACCAAAAATTTCATCCTGATCTCCGATTTCCTGGGCTCTATCGCTGTGCAAGCTACTGCCAGTCGAACTTGATTGTAGTCGGCCATCAAGGCAGGTCGCGGGCAGCTTCTTCATTTACCCCGCAATGCCAAGTGTGAGCAGTGTCAAGCCTTGCGACTCGCTACGTTTGGAACGCCAAAGGAGAGAATATTTCGAACACGTTGCAGCGAGCGCGCCAATTGAAGCTACCCTCTGAGGAGGCATTTGGGCATCCTGCGAGGATAATTATCAAATGAAAAATCCTGCCAAAATTATCGATTACTCATTAAAAATAGTTAAAGCAGAATGGCCAAATTTAGTATTGTGGTCATTTCTGCTATCACCGTTGATTGTTAGAACGCTGGCAAACTATCAATACTCTAAAGTTGATTTGTTGGTCGTTTACACCCTTGGCATGTCGGTGTTGTGGCTTTTGGCAATTAGATTTGTTTCATCCAGTCAATTCAAGGTTCACATTATTCTGCTACCGTTCTATTTGGTAGCCGCTATTGATCTCTTTTTGGTGTTGAATTTCAACTCGAGATTAACAGCTGCCTATATATTTATTGGCTTGACAAACTATCAGGAAGCCAGCGAGTTTCTGCCGACCTATTGGCAGCCCATCAGTGTCGTTTTGGTGATTTTCATAGCGTGCTATGGGGCTGGATTAATAGGCCTGCATAAGCGCGAGTTATATAAAAACAAAGGTGTTTTTGTTTTGGTTGTTAGCGCTTTGGTAGTGGGGTATGGGGCGTATTTTTATAAAACCGTCAAACTTAATTCTTTCGGGAAATCTGCAGTCATGGATCTCCTTGCAAAAGACCAAAGTACGCCAGTAGGTTATTTGTCACAAGTTGCCCTGACTGCAAACCTGTATTTGGGGACGGAGAACCTTATCAAACGCCGTCGGGAATCTGATGTAAAAATAACCAGTATGTCGGATCAATCCAATATAGAAACCCTTGTTTTTGTCATCGGTGAGTCATCACGGCCGCAGAACTGGTCCCTCTACGGTTATAACAAGGAAACAACCCCGAATCTCGGTAAGCAGGCAGGACTTTTCAAGTTTAATCAGATCTGCACGACAGCCCCCTATACCTCGTTTGCGGTTCCTTCAATGCTGAGCCTTGAGCCTATATCGGATTGGGATGCCATTGCGTCAACAAAATCATTGGTGAGTATATATCGCGCAGCCGGGTACATGACCTATTGGTTGTCTGTGCAAGAGGTTGATAGTTTTGGCGGAATAATTCCCCAAATAGCCGCAGAGGCACAATACCGTCAGTATTTTGAGAGAAGCTATGATGGGGCATTGATTTCAGAATATGAAAAGATACTAAATAAAAGCGATACACAAAAGAAAGCCATATTTATTCATGTCAAGGGCAGTCATTTCGAGTATTCACGCCGATACCCGGAAAGTTTCGTTAAGTTCAAGCCGTCAACAGACAACTTCAAAGACAAAATCACCGCAGAATATGATAATAGTATTTTGTATACTGACTGGCTATTGAGCACCCTTATTGATCAGTTGAAGTCAAGCAAAAAACCATCTGTCTTGTTTTATTCATCGGATCATGGTGAAAACATGATGGATGACAGTCGAGGGCTCTTGGGTCATGGCATTGGCAATAAATATGATCTCCCGGTTTCGGCATTTATCTGGGCGTCCGATAATGTTTCAAGCCAGCAATCGCTCAAGCTTTTAAAGTTGAAGGAGAGAGAAAGTCAGAAAATCAGCATATCCTCCTTGTCGCATACGCTTTTAAATATCACAGGGGTTTTCACGAGCAGGTATAAAAGTTCGGAGGATTTATTGAGTGATGATTTTGTATCGTCGAAATGCCCATACCTGCTCGGCGCAGGCTATGTTCCATCGTTTGATTTTGACGCCCTTTAAATAACCCTCGCTGAACAACGCCGCAAGGCGTTGTCCCATCAGGTTGAGTTCGGCTGCGCGTCGCCTAAGGTTGTGCTTGCGTGACATCTTTTTTCAAGAACAACCAGTTCGACGCCTGCAAGCCGTCGAACTTGATTGTATAGCGGCCATCAAGGTAGGTCGCGGGCAGCTTCTTCATTTGCCCCAGAGTGCCGTGGGTGAACAGTGTCAAGCCTTGCGGCGCCTGGATGGTTAGCGTGCCCTCGAGGGGCTCAACGTAAAAAGGTATTTTGTCGCCGTCCTGGGGGATGGCCCGGGTGCCTAACGAAATCAGTAAATCCTGCGATCGGCTCAAAGGCGCGTCGTCCAGACTTTGCACCACCACACTGGCATTGGCGGTCTTCACTTGAACCTTAATGTTGCCAAGGCTGATCGACTCACCCCCGATCCAACCGGTAGCGGCCTGGGTGCGCGGCGTATTGATGGTGTAGACGCCTTGTTTCCAGTTGCGCTTTAGCTCACCGGTGTCGGTCGTGGACTCGATGGCATTGGCGTCCAGCAGCGATTGGCCAGGGTCATGAAATTCCTGTGCATTGCTTGGGATAACGCTCTGTTGCAACCAGGGCAATTCCGGCGTCTGTGGCATCGCGATTTCCAGCTTGCCTTTCTCCATGGCTGTGCGCAGGAGAGCAGAGTTGGCCGGTGTGATCATTTGGTTGAACAGGGTGGCTGACGTCGGCGCGAAGACGTAGGTCGTTGTTGCTTCGCGAACGTCTGCACGGCGATAAAGCAAGGCGGCGGCGGGCAGGGTGGCCAGCATTGCTGGGTCGTTATAGGCGTGCCAGTTGTTGGCACTCATCCCTACGCCCCCCATGGGTTCCTGGCTGTAGGCATATTGCATCAGTGCATCCCAGCCTTGGTGGCTGGCGGTGCCGGCGATATAGAGTGGCAGCGAGTGACGGTCTGGTATCGGGAAGGGCTCATTGTTCCACTCGGTGACGGTCAAGGGTTTACCGATGACCTGGCCGGCGGCAATCCAATTCACTATGCCGTCGCTGTAGAGCGGGTTTTTCTCGACCTGCCCCGAGCCACCGTAGCTATGGACATCGATTACGTCGCCGGCGGTAAGGGCCGGCAGGGAATTCAGGCCATTGCGGCCCCAGCTACTGGTCGTGGCGATGGGGACCTTCACGCCTATTCCACGCAGGTGTTGAATCATGTCGACGTTGAAGCGTCGCTCCAGATCGTTGAGGAACATCTTGGAGGGGCCTGGCTCCCAGGAGCGCCAGGTCTGGTCTGCAGACAGATTGTGCTGTTTGGCAAAAGCCTCGGCCTCCGCCATGTAGACGCGGTTGTGCTTCGGCAAATTCTTGTCTGGCAGCAGGGCATTGCCAAAGTGATTGGTGACGTCGTTTTCGTTGGTGATCAGTACGGCGGCAATCGCCGGGTCGTCTTTGTAGGCGAGCCCGGTATAGCTGTTTACATGGGTCAGGTAGGCTTCGGTAAAACGCTTCATGGCTTGCTGAATGGTGACATTCACATAGGAATAGCCCTTGAGATAGGTGAAATTCTGTTCTTCTTTTGGCAACTCATCGAAGCCATAAATGTTGTCCTTTTCAGTAAAGACTCGCTGGACGTGCATATCGAGCCACACATAAATGCCTTCGTCTTTGAGGCATTTGATCCACCAGTCGATTTTTTTCAGCGATTCTGGGCTCAGTTGCTGGGTGCTGCGCGTGACCCTGCCATCGCCAAAGATGTTCGGGAAGACCCATGGCGAGTCATGGTGGTGCAGTCGTACAAGATTGAAACCCAGTGCCGACAGGCGTTTGGCCTGCAGCTTGATTGCATCGTCTGAGGTGAGGAACAGCGCGTAGGCCGAAAGGTTGGTGCCCCAGAAACGCGCCGCAGTGTTGTCGGCAAATAGCAATTGCTCGCCGGAGGCTTTGACGAAGCCGCGCTTGCCTGCAGGTTTTTCTTGAGCGTTGAGAAAAGACAGGTCGACCGGCGAGGTTTTCCAGTCGAGCTTGTCAGTCGGCCAGCTCTTTGGGTCCGATAGCCCGAAACGCTCGGTAATGGTTGGGCCGACCGCCACATCGCCAGAAACGCTCAAGGTCGCTGTGAATTCCTGGCGGCCAGGTTTGATCGTGTTCTTGTAGAAAAAAGCACGCACCTCGGATTTACTGCCCGGTTCCAAGTACACACTCGCCAGTGCGGGCTCGAAGCGCATTTCGATGCGTCGCCCTTGCGCATTGCCCCAGGTCCAGCCGCGGTTGTCGGGCAGCAAAGTGGGCTCGCCCATTTCTCCAGCGAAAAGAGCGGGGTCGAATTCGAAGACAATGCCACCACCTGAAACGCCCGACTTCCCGCTGTGTGCATCCACGGCAAAGTTCCAGGTCAGCTTTTGTTCGTCTTGCTTCTGAATCTGCGCAGTCAAGTCGAAATCCAGCGCTTTGTTTTTGCCTGCAAGGGAGTATCGATAAGGGGCGTTTACCTTGAATTCGGTCTGCAAATATGTCCAGTCCCAGTTGCGCCCAAAGAACGAGAATGTCGTAGCGATTGCCGGACTGCCACCACGCTCCAGCATTGGCAGGCCGTTGCGCTCATCCACACTGACGACCCAGTCCGACGCCCAGATACGAATCGGCCAAATAGCCAAAAACAGCAGGAGCAGTATCTGGGGGCGGCGAGACAACTGGATCATGGGGTCTACCTGAGTTGGAGATGGGTACTCGCCGAGACGGCCGTCGAGGTGTGCTTGAGCCTGCGTGCCATCTGAGCGTAGGCCACGCACAGTCCAGCTACCGACCAATACACCACGGGGATGACCGTGATACTGCTAACGGTAACGATGGTGATCAGGATCCCGGCCAGTGTCGCCAGAAGTGCACGTCCGAGTCGGCGCGCCTCATCGTCTTCGTTGGGGAACGAACGCATCCCCTTGCGGATGCCCTGCAGAACACTGGCGAAAAAAACCACGAAAAGCGTCAAGCCAATCAAACCGAACGACAGCGCTATGCCGATATAGGTGTTCACGATATCGATGATCCCCTGGCCCTGAATCATGGACTGCATTTCCGGTGTGCTGCGGAAATTGAAAGAACCCAGCCAAGGGTTGCGCTGGATAACGATCACGGCGTTATCAATCAAACGCTGCCGGTAGGTGATATTTTCGACATCCACCGTGCCGATAAACGGTAGCAGATCAAGCACTTTTTGCCCGCCCGGCACGATGGCCAGCACGGGCAGGGTGAGCGCCCCGGCGGCGGCCAGCAGCATCAGGCGTTTGATTGCTTTACGGCCGGTGCCGATGAACACGACGATCATGACGGCTGCACCGATCCAGGGGCCACGCGACAGCGGTGCGTACAGACCACCGGCGAGCAACAGTGCGCCGAGGCTGCGCTGCAATTTGCTACGGACCTCCTCCTGCAAGTACAGGTAAAAGCCGATGGCCACGCTGATGACGAAGCCCAGCGCAATGGCCTGGCCGGTAGTGGCGCTGGCGCGCAATGAGCCACCCCGGCTCAAGTAGCCGGAATCCCATTGCATGCCCATGGCGTAGACAACCGCGCTGTACAGCTGCCAGTGCTTGGCATATTCGAAGAGACCTATAAGCGACAGCACCATGGCGGCGAGTACAAAACCGAACAGAGCGTCCTTGAAGTCGCTGAGGTTCTTCAGCGCCCGGCTGGCAACGTAGTAAGGCAAAAAAACTTCGATGAACAGGTAGAGCGTTTGGCGCAAGGTGTCGGTGACGGTGGTTTCGCGCAGGAAAAGCAGACTCGTCAGCAGGAGGTAGGCGGCTAATATTTTGTCAGGCCAGGTGCGCCCGAAAGGGACCGTGTCGGCGCGCTTGCGCAGCGTGAAAAAAGCCGGAAGCAACACACACAGCGCCAGCACACGAATATGGTTAAGGGCAAAAAAATAGTTGACCAGGCCGAAGCCCGGAATCTCCGCCGTGGCCGGCGGGATGAGAAACAGCAGAAGGAAAAATAGCGCCACGGGATTGCGCTCGCGATTTCGTGCGAAGGTCAACACGATCGCGGCAATGCCTGCGTACACCCAGAAACTGTGCGAAACAAATGCCAGTAGCGTCAATACGAACCACAGATTGCGCCGACGAGTGAAATTACGGTCGGGAATCAGGTCTGCCGCTGGTCGACGTGCGATGGCAAAAACGATGCCAGTAAGGACCAGAATGACAATCAACGCTCGGAAGTGCTCAGGCATGGATGATTGGACTTATTGATTGATGAGCGACGGCTAGTGGAATGGCTAAACGCGACTATAGTTCCTTTTGAGCCATCGAGTCCGGGGATGATGTTATGTCGTTAGTCGATTTGTCGCCATCGTTGGGCCTTCGTAAGCGAGCGATCTCTGCCGGGGCATGGAATCTCGGGGCGCTGGTTACGTCTCAAGCCTTTCGCTTGGGCGGCAACCTGATAATGGCCCGTCTGCTGATGCCGGAGATGTTCGGCATCATGATGATCGCCATCACCGTTTCCCTAGTTCTGCACATGCTTTCCGATGTCGGCTTGCGCCAGAACATCATCCAGAGCCCGCGTGGCAACGATCCGGTTTTTCTCAATACCATCTGGACCGTGCAGATCGTGCGTGGCTTTATCCTTTTTGCTTCGACACTTCTCCTCGCGGCCCTCGCCTGGTATGCACAGGCCCTCAATCTGTGGTCGCCCAATTCCACCTACGCCGCACCCGAGTTGCCGCTGGTGTTGGCCGTGACCGGTTTCTCGGCAATCATCGTTGGTTTTCAGTCGACCAAAATCGACCTGGCAGTGCGCTCTTTCCAGCAAAAGAAAGTGGTGCTCACCGAGTTTGGGTCTCAGGTTGTCGGGCTGGTGGTCATGCTGGGCATCGGTTATTTCACCAGGTCCATCTGGTCGCTGGTGATTGCAGGTCTGGTCCAATCGATGGTCAGCACGCTGCTGGGGCATGTCTGGTTTGAGGGCCCGTCTAACCGTCTACAGTGGGAGCGTTCTGCGCTCAATGAATTAGTCGGCTTCGGCCGTTGGATACTGTTGTCGTCGGCAGTGGGCGTACTGGCCATGTACGGTGATCGTGTCTGGTTCGGCGGCAGCATGACGGCCGGCGAACTGGGCGTTTACTCCATTGCCGTGCTGATTTTGGGAGCCGTTCAGCTTGCGTTGCAAAAGGTAGTCGGGGCCGTGGCCTTGCCGGCTTTCAGTGAGGCCTCAAGAACGAATGACACCGTACGGCTCCACGCTTTGTATTACCGCTTGAAATTGATGCTCGATCTGGCCTGCCTGTTTCTCTGTGGACTGTTCCTGACCGGCAGTCCACTGCTCATCAGCATCTTGTACGATGAGCGTTACGCCCAGGCCGGCAACATGATGGCCATTCTTTCACTCTCTTTTTTCACAATGCGCTACATGCTGGCGAATCAGGTCTGGATTGCCTTGGGACTCACCAAGTACCAGGCCATGGATAACATTATTCGCGTGGTCTCGTTGTGGGTGCTGCTGCCGCTGCTGTTGGCGATTGGCGGGGTCAAATACGCGATTTGGGGCGCTGCCCTGTACACGTTTCCTACGCTTTTCCTGGTTTTTTATGTCAATTGTCGTCTGGGGATGTTCAGTCTCAAGCGTGAATTGGTGGTGCTGCCTATGCTGGCAGTGGGGGCATTGTGTGGGGAGTTATTGACGGTTTTTTTTAAATGGTTTTGATCTATTTCTCTTGATGTTTCCAAAGCTGCGGCACCGCGTCGCCATTGAGATATTGATGGCCGTCGCCAAGTTGTGGCCTTGATGTAGCCGTTGAAATTTCCAATGTAATCTCGATGTCGTGGAGCTTTGAATCATGAGAGAGACTGATTTGAATACCTCTGTGATGGGGCGCAGAAGCTTCCTCCAGGCTTCTGCTCTATTGAGTCTTGGAGGGATCATGTTCGGATTTTCCAAAGCCGCCCGGCCTTCCGCTGCTAAATCCGAGTTCATTGTAATCAACGGATGGGTGCTGCCTGCCCGGCATTTTCGGCAAACACACGCATGATCAAAGACTACCAATCGCAGAAAGAACTGCGCGATCACTATGACACCTGCATCATCGGCGGTGGGCCAGCTGGCATTACGCTGGCCTTGCGTTTAGCCGGTAATGGTCGGCGTGTGGTGCTTGTCGAGGGCGGTGGGCTCGAGTATTCGCCGGTCTCGCAGAACCTCTACAAGGTCTCATCATCAGGCCTCGAGCTGTATGCTCAGGAAACACGCCTGCGTTATCTTGGCGGGACCTCCAATCACTGGGCCGGGCGATGCCGTCCATTCGAACCGTCGGACTTTATCGTGGCCCCTCCGGTGCCTGTGCCGGGCTGGCCCATCGCGTTTTCCGAGATCGAGCGCAATCTGCCGGAGGCCATGGATATTGTCGATCTTCCGCCGCACTCCGGATTCAAGGCTATCAATGCGAGTCTGGACGGCAACGACTTTTACGCTGATCGTTTCCTGCTAAGCCCGCCGACGCGATTTGCACAAAAATATGCCAAGGAACTTAATGAGACCGAGGGGCTGGATGTCTTCATCCATTGCAATTGCGTCGATCTTGAGTTCGACAGCAAGGCCGGCCGCATAGCAACGATAGTCGTCTCGGACTATGAGTTGCATCGAGAGCGAGTCACGGCAAAACAATTCATTCTGGCGACTGGCGCGATCGAGAATGCCAGGCACCTGCTCAACAGCGAGTCTCTGGCAACTGGCGGTATCGTCAGCGAGGATGGTTTCGTCGGTAGATGCTTCATGGAGCACCTGAATGTCGAAATGGGAACCTTCATTCTGAACGACGGGCAGGGTACAGATGCTCGGCAGGAGTACTTCACGACCGATGCATTCGTGATGGAGCACAAGTCAGGTAAAGGGAATGTGACGGCCACGCTTGTAGCTGAAGTGAAATCCTATGGGCGAATGGCTGCCATCAAGAGCTTTTTCGAGAACCTCGTTTGCGAAGTGGGTGCGGAGCGCAAGGTTGAATTTATTGCCAAGTTCGATTGCCCTGGAGACGGGGTGCTCGGCACGCTGATCGAACAGTTTCCCAACCCTGACAGCCGAATCTCATTGCTCGACGAGCGAGATGCGTTAGGGATGAGGAAGGTAAATGTTCATTGGGAACTGACCCCGGCAGACAGAAATACCGTCAAGTCCATAGGGCTCGAAGTGGCGAAGTGTTTTGCCGAAACAGGGTTGGGCTTTGTCAAGTTGGAAGACTACGTTTATGACGTCGATTTGCCACTGAGGCTCAATCCCCATGCTCATCATATGGGGACCACACGGATGGCGGCTTCGCCTGAGTTTGGCGTTGTCGACGAGAACTGCAAAGTGTTCGGTGTCGAGAATCTTTACGTGGCGGGTAGCAGTGTTTTCGCTACAGGCGGTGCCTGCAACCCCACAATGCCTATTTTGCAAATTGTTTTAAGGCTGGCGGAACATCTTAACCATCAGATGGGCAGGTATTCCTGAGGGGGGAGCATGTGTTGATTATTTGAGTGTTGGATTTTAGGGAGCGTCTACTCTTAGGGAAGTGGTAATGAAGAATCAGGGTGTCTCTAACCTTGGCACAGGTGTCTATCGCTGAATTCATGAGGCTGAGAGGATGATTGGTCTACTAAAACGCACGATTGCTTATATTGCAAAAACAACGGGGTATGGGACCCCGCTCTATAAAAAATTCTGTAAACCGGACGGGTATGAATGGGCTAAACATATGGTTCGATGGGGATCTTTGCACTCCATCGGTCAAGGCGTATGGATCAATCCTGCTGCCAACATAACTGACCCTTCGCTGGTACGACTCGGAAATAATGTAGGTTTATCTTGTTGCACGCTGTTCGGCCACGATGGAATAATCGGCATGCTTGAAGTGCGTTTTGATAAAAAACTGGACTCTGTCGGCCCTATCGATATTCTGGATAATTGTTTTATCGGTTATGGCTCTATCATTATGCCGCGTGTGACTATTGGCCCTAATTCGATTGTCGCGGCCGGTGCTGTAGTCGTAAAAGATGTTCCGCCTGGGGTAGTGGTTGGGGGTAACCCAGCCAAAGTTATCTGTACCTTGGAAGAAGTGTTGGCGAAAGTCGAAGAGCGTAGCGCCACTTATCCATGGATTGACCTTATCAGGCAGCGCAATGGTGTATACGACCCGACATTTGAACCGAAGCTTATAAAAATGAGAGCGCAACACTTTTTTGGCGAGCAACCCAATGGCTAGCGCTCCCCTTGACGTGTTGGTGGTTAATTACAACACAGCGGAGTTGTTGCAGCCGATGTTTAATGCGTTACGCCAGTCAACTAGCGTGGATCGCACGCGCTATTTGGTGGTGGATAATGCCTCTGTCGATAATTCGCTGGAATGTCTGGCAACTATTTGTCCGGAGGCATTGCAACTCGCCAATGAAAATAATGTTGGCTTTGGGCGTGCCAATAATCAATTGATTGAACACCTGCAGGGCAAGTATGCGCTGCTCCTCAATACTGATGCCTTTGTTGCTGCGGATACGCTGAGCAAGACGCTCGACTATATGGAAACTCATCCTGATTGCGGTGTCCTCGGCGTTCGATTGGTTGGACGAGCGGGTGATTTACAGCCCTCCTGTCGCTATTTTCCAACGCCGTTGAATGTCTTCCTTTCGCATACGGGGCTTGAACGCTTTTTCCCTGTGGTGAAAAGAGTCGACGACATGGCCTGGGATCATGCTTCGGTGCGTGAGTGCGACTGGGTGCCCGGGTGCTATTACCTGATCCGCCGTGAAGTCATCGACCAGGTCGGATTGTTCGATCCGCGCTACTTCCTTTATTTCGAGGAGATAGATCACTGCAAACGCGTTAAACAGGCAGGCTGGAAGGTCGTTTACTACCCGTATACCACGGTGGTGCATATCGGCGGTGAAAGTGCCAAGTCTGTCGACAAACTCAATGCGGATAGTCGTCAGCTCCCCACGATACAAATCGAAAGTGAGCTTTTGTATTTCCGCAAGCACCACGGTCTGCCCGGTTTGGCCTCACATATGCTACTGGTGAGTCTGGGTGATTTGATTGTGGCGCTCAAGGCGCTATTGAAAGGCCGCGGTCGGGCCGCTTTAGGGGCGTGTTGGCAGCATACTCGTGTGACCTGGGCGTTGCTGCGTGATACCAAATTCGCTAGCCAACCAACACGGTAGGGCCAGTTATGTTCGAAAACATACGTGCGGATTTACATGCATACGCCGGAGACTGGGGGGCTCAGGGGTTTTGGGTGATGGTGGTTTATCGCTTTGGGCGCTGGCGTTACGGTGTGCGACCGGCACTGCTACGCAAGTTGTTCTCCTTTATATACAAAGTGCTCTTCAAACTGGTGCAGATCGTCACGGGTATCGAGTTGCCGTGTGAGGTGGTGGTCGGGCGCAACTTCGTCATCGATCATTTCGGCGGAATCGTGATCAGTGGCTTTGCGCAGTTCGGCGATGATTGCCGTATCCGCAATGGCGTCGTCGTGGGCCTCAAGAATGTGAGTGAGCCGATTGCTCCGGTGATGGGTAACAATGTTGATATCGGGGCAGGGGCCAAGGTGCTGGGCAATATCCGCATTGGTAACAATGTCGTGATTGGTGCCAATGCTGTGGTGCTGACCGATGTGCCGGACGACTCGGTGGCCGTGGGCGTGCCTGCGACTATCAAGAAAAGGAAGTACGCAGAATCGAGGGAGTTCTCATGAACCACCCGATGGATTACTTCAATTGCGTCGCTGAGTGAGCGCCATGGCTATGGGGATGGGTGTCGTTGTTATCGGTCGCAACGAAGGCCTACGGCTTGAGCGTTGTCTGACTTCCCTCGCCGGTTCGGCGCAGAAAGTTGTTTATGTCGACTCTGGATCAACCGACGGGTCAGTGCAGATGGCACTGAGACTTGGGGTCGAGGTGATCGAGTTGGACATGACGATTCCCTTTACGGCTGCGCGTGCGCGCAATGAAGGATTTGCCTGCCTGCAACGCTCACTGCCGGCGATGCGTTATGTGCAGTTCGTTGACGGTGATTGTGAAATTGTCGGCGGTTGGCTGCCCCGGGCGCAGGCCTTTCTTGATACACATCCTGACGTCGCGGTGGTCTGTGGACGGCGCCGTGAACGTTTTCCGCAGCACTCTGTTTACAACTTACTGTGTGATTTCGAATGGGATACGCCGGTAGGTGAGGCCAAGGCATGTGGGGGCGATGCGCTGATGCGGGCTGACGCCTTTGCCGACGCGTCCGGGTTTCGACCGGGCCTTATTGCCGGGGAAGAGCCTGAATTGTGCGTGCGTCTGCGTGGGAATGGTTGGAAGGTCTGGCGTCTGGGCGAGGAAATGACCTTGCACGATGCAACCATGACCCGGTTCGGCCAATGGTGGCAGCGTACCTTGCGCGGTGGTTATGCCTTTGCCGAGGGCGCATTTTTGCATGGGGCTGCACCGGAGCGACATTGGTTGCGCGAGTCGCGCCGTGTCTGGTTCTGGGGATTGGGTGTCCCACTGGCGACTGTTATCGCGAGTTTGGTGTTTGGAGGGTTTGGGCTGCTTCTTCTGCTGGTCTATCCATTGCAGGTCGTGCGCCTCGCCCGCGGGGGCGATAGATCCACACGTGAAAACTGGCTACGGGCTTTCTTTCTCGTGCTGGGGAAATTTCCCGAGATGCTCGGCCAAGTCAAGTTTCTACTGAACAGATTCGGCGCCGGCAAGACCGCGTTGATCGAATACAAGTGAGACTTATATGAATAATTGGGTGATATTGAAGAGCGTGTTTTTTTTACATGCCGGGTATTCCTTAAGGGCATTGAATAATAAGTTTAAAATGCTGGTTTTAGTTGCAAAAAACTGGTCCGAGCTGAAGTTATTTTGCGGGCGTATGTCGAACGCCTTGGGTAAGTCCGGTGTTGAGAAGTTAGGCGGGGATTGTGTAGGCGTTGTTCATTGGCCCTACATCAGTAAAAGCTGGAGCCCCAAGAATAAGCTTAGTGTTTTAGCCTCGCATTACGAAGTCGTTACCAAAAGCTGTCCGCAGCTATTGCTGTTGGGGCGAAGTGACAGTTTGCTGCTGAGTGATTTGTCGGAGTTTGCGGCTGGCTGTTCCCTGGTGCTCGATCGTCCCTTCTGGTTTATGCGTGAAGGGGAGTTGGTGCTGAACTTGTTTCAGGGGGAACTGCGCATTGCGTCAATAGCATTCACGTTGTGTCGCACGGACACTGAGTTATGTATTTTTATCGGTGCTGTTCAAGGGATACATAAAGGCGTCGAGAGTGAACTGTCGTTGAGTATCTACAGGGACCTGACAAAAGACTTTGAAGGCCTGCGGCCAAGAAGCTTTCTGATCGAAGTTATTAAATACATTGCCATCAATATCGGTGTTGAAAAAATTTATGCGGTAGGGGATGGGTATCGCCATCATCGTCATCCGTATTTTGGCGCTCACAAAGCTCTGGAGCTGGCGGCAAATTATGATGTGATCTGGTTAGAACATGGAGCGACTCCTTCAGAGCGCGAAGATTTTTTTGAGATTCCCATGGTTCTGTCCAGGAAGCCGCTCGACAGTATTGCTTCAAAAAAACGGGCCATGTATCGCAGGCGCTATGAGCTGCTGGACGACACCTTTAAAAAGATAGACAGCGTGTTGATCGGTAGTTATAGCAGCAACCGTGTGGCTAGTTGACGTTCCCGAGACCTGTACTACTGTGGGATTACTTGCAGTAATAATCCACCGCAACGACAACTAAGTCTGGTTCCTATGCGTATCGCTTATTTCATCAATCAATACCCCAAAGTCAGCCATAGCTTCATTCGTCGCGAGATTTTGGCGTTGGAGCGTCAGGGGTTTGTGGTGCAGCGCATTGCTCTGCGTGGCTGGGATGCCGAATTGGTGGATGCCGAAGACGTGTCTGAACGCGATAAAACCCAGTATGTGCTGCAGGGCGGAGTCAAAGAGCTGTTAGTGCCTGTGCTGCAGGTGCTGCGCGCCCAGCCGCGACGTTTTCTTTCGGCGCTGTGGCTGGCGCTGCGCATGGGCCAGCGTGCCGATCGCCCCTGGCCGTACCATTTGGTTTATTTGTCCGAGGCGTGTCGCGTGCTGATCTGGTTGCAGGCGTTTGGGGCCGAGCATGTGCATGCGCATTTCGGCACCAACTCAACCGAGGTGGTGATGCTGGCCAATGTGCTTGGTGGGCCGGCGTACAGTTTTACCGTGCACGGCCCGGAGGAGTTCGACAAACCGCAGTTTATTCATTTGGGCGAGAAAGTCCGGCGTGCGGCTTTTGTCGCGGCGATCAGTTCTTATGGGCGTAGCCAGCTGTTTCGCTGGGTGGCTCATGCGCACTGGCCAAGGGTAAAGGTGGTGCACTGTGGGCTGGAGCGGGCGTTTCACGATGTGCCGGCTGTTGCTGTGCCATCTGCGCCGCGGTTGGTTTGCGTAGGTCGTTTGTGTGAACAGAAGGGACAATTGTTGTTGCTTGAGGCTGCCCGCATCCTGGCAGCTCAAGGTGTGGAGTTCGAAATAGTACTGGCCGGCGATGGAGAAATGCGCGCGGAAATCGAAGCCCTGATTGCACGGCATGGCTTGCAGGCGCAGGTGCGAATTACCGGCTGGATCAGCAGTGAGCAGGTGCGGGCGGAAATTCTTGCGGCCCGGGCCTTGGTGCTGCCGAGCTTCGCCGAGGGTTTGCCGGTGGTCATCATGGAAGCCATGGCTTTGCGCCGGCCAGTATTGACGAGCTATGTGGCAGGGATTCCCGAGTTAGTAAAAGAGGGTGTGAACGGTTGGTTGTTTCCCGCTGGAGCGGTGGATGAGTTGGTGGCGGCGTTGGCGGACTGCCTCGCGCAACCTGTCGAGGTGTTGCAGCGGATGGGCGAGGCGGCCTATCAGCGAGTGCTGGAGCGACACGACATCGATACCGAAGCGGCCAAGTTGGCTAATTTGTTTAGGGCGCAAGCATGATCACATTACTTGGTTGGCTGTTCAGCTCCCTGCTGATACTCATCCTCCTGCCGGTGTTGGTGCTGTTTGTGCAGGTGCTGATGGCCTGTCTGCCTGCACGGTGGCGCTCGTCGGCGCCAGGACCGCGACCACGACCGCGGGTGGCGGTGTTGATACCGGCACACAATGAATCCTCGATCATCGTCGCGACGTTAAACAGCATTCGGCCGCAGTTGCTTTTGGGTGATCGCCTGTTGGTGGTGGCGGATAACTGTTCTGACGACACCGCCGCGCAGGCTCGCACGGCGGGCGCCGAGGTGGTGGAGCGCAGCAATGATCAGCAGCGTGGCAAGGGTTATGCGCTGGACTGCGGGGTGCGTCATTTGGCGAGTGATGCGCCAGAGGTCATGATTGTTGTCGATGCGGATTGCCAGGTCGCCGAGGGTTCTATCGAGCGTTTGGCCATCTGTTGCATCGACTCAGGGCGGCCAGCGCAAGCCCTTAATTTAATGCTTGCTCCAGCAGGTTCGGGGCTAAAAGTGCGGCTTGCCGAGTTTGCCTGGTGTGTGAAGAATCGGGTTCGGCCGCAAGGTTGGACCCGGCTTGGCTTGCCCTGTCAGCTAATGGGCACGGGAATGGCTTTCGTCTGGCGGGATCTGACGTTGATCAATTTGGCCAGTGGCCACATCGTTGAAGATTTGAAGATGGGTCTGGATTTATGCCGAAGCGGCAAGCCGCCAGTGTTCTGCCCCGATGCTCTGGTAACCAGTTATTTTCCGCGCAGCGATGAAGGCTTAACGACCCAGCGTACGCGCTGGGAACATGGTCATCTAGGGGTCATCCTTGGGGATACGCCAAAGTTGCTGTTGGAGTCGATTGGCCAGCGCAACTGGCGTCTGCTGGCGATGACGCTGGATTTGTTGGTCCCACCGTTGGCCTTATTGACGTTGGCCTTGGCGGCGGCATTTGGTCTGTCGTGGTTGGTCTTCATGCTGTCCGGAGCTTTGGCGCCAGCCTTGATAGCTTCTTGCGGGGTGGCAATATTGGGGGTAACTATCTTGTTGGCATGGAGCCAGTTTGGTCGCAGGATTATTTCTTTTGCAGCCTTGTTGTATGCGCCGTTCTACGCGATGAAGAAAATCCCTCTGTATCTCGGCTTTTTGCTTAAGCGCCAGGTTGAATGGGTGCGTTCGAAGCGAGATGACAACTAATGCGCGCTTTATCCTGGCAGCACAACTGGCAAATGATTACCCGCAAACTCAGGGTGGTCAGCGATGCTGAAGACGAGCAAGCATTGATTGATGCGTTATCCAGACCTGACGTGACGACAGTGCTCGGGTTCGCCAATGCCCATGCCATGAATCTGGTGGCGGCCAATACCGACTACTTTAACGCGCTGCTGGCTGCGGACGTGTTATTGCGGGATGGCTCCGGCATGGCCATCCTGTTTCGTCGTCTCGGCCTGGAGCCGGGGCTGAATATGAATGGCACCGATTTCATTCCCAAATTGCTGGCCGCGTTCAAGGGCCGGCGCGTGGCTTTCTGGGGGACTGAAGAGCCCTTTCTTGCCAATGCGGTGCAGCGTAGCGAAGCGATATTTGCGGTCAACATCGTCTCTGCTCACCATGGTTTCGCGCCGGTGGATACCTATATAAGCCTTGCCCGGCAGTTTCAGCCGGAACTGGTTGTGCTGGGTATGGGCATGCCCAAGCAAGAAGCCGTTGCTGCCAGGTTAGCCGTCAGTGGTGTGCCCTGTCTGGTCGTGTGCGGAGGGGCGATCCTGGATTTTCTCGGCGGCAAGGTGACTCGCGCTCCGCAATGGGTGCGTCGTCTCGGTTGTGAGTGGGTGTTCAGGCTATTGGGTGAGCCAAAGCGATTATTCAAACGCTATGTGGTGGGTAATCCGAAGTTCTTGTTGCGCACGTTGATCTACAGGGACTCTTGACGTGACAGGAATTTGACACCTGGCAGGACTCCCCCCCTTAGACGTAAAAAACACGGCTGAAATATCTTGCAAAACCCCGGTGTAGCACCTTTACTCAAGTTGGAATTGTCGAGTTGATAGGGTGTTCGTGGTTGTTTTGTTCATTAGGATTGGCGTCAATAAAATGTTGTCGAACAATCTTGACTCCAGGGAGGGAATGGCGAGTTTTTCGCGCGAAAGAAAGGTGACGTGCTCAGTTGTCGAGCGCTCATTTCGAGTATTTAGTTTGTTGATTTGCAAACTGAAATACCCCTTCCTTGAATTGTGCTAATAACCAAATGAAAGAATATATAGCAAAATCAGTTCGTAAATTAATATCTCCTTCAATGCGATTTGAGCTAAGGAAAGCGGTTGCCTGGTTGCGGGATATACTTGGGCGAGCCTGTTTTTGGCGTTGGGAAATTGTCAGGTTCAGACTGCGGGAAGATAGCCTCCACGACATTCTCTATGTGGGCAGGAAAACACAGCGGGAATTTGTGAAGGTTCTACTGGGTGCTAAATCTCAAACGGTTAATAGTCAGTTAAAGTTGGACACGTCAGACCGGACGGTGTGGGTCAGTGAAATGCCGACGGTGGGGGCATTGTATGTGCCTCAATATCTGAGTGCCGTCGTGCCGCTGAGCAAGTCAATCGACGAGATCACAGCAAGATACAACGCTGAGTTACGTCGAAATCTGCGCAAGAACCGGTTGCGCTACCGTATGAAACGAGCGTTGAACGATGACGAGATTGAAAGTGCAGACCGGGAAATGCTTCGACCTTACGCCAAGGCAAGGCATGGTACGGCCGCCTCTCAAATTGAAACGCATGAAGTTCAACGGGTGGCGAAAGTTGCCGGGCGACTCGATCTGGTGTTGTTGGAGGATGAGATTGTTGCATGCCATCTTGGCTGCGTAGTGACCCGGGCAGGCAAGCGCTATTGGAGCACCGTGCGTTTCGGCTACCCTGACGCTGTTTTTTCAGATACTAAAAAGTTACGTGAAGTTAATTCAATTACTACGTTCATGGCACTGGAGTGGGCGATAGAAAACGGTTTTGACTATTATGATATCGGAACGTGCCTGGCTCGCCCGGACGATGGACTTCTTGAGTGGAAAAGAAGGCGAGGCGGTGATGTTGATACGCTGGGCAATTACGGTTATTTGTTTGTTCGACTGCCCAAGGTGGGCGCAGCGCAATTTCTTTGGGAGACGCCTCTGTTTTCTGTCGAAGGCAAGCAGTTGACACTGCATCTTGGGTTGCCGGACGGTCCGAGTGACGAGGAAGTTGCTAATCGATACCGCGAGATGGGTTTTGGCGGCCTTTTTAAAATATACCTTCATTGTTCCAGGACGCCGGGAGAAACGCTTCTCGGCACCTTGCGTAGTCGCTACGCTCATCTGAAGTCACCCCCTGTCCTGGAAAGTATCGTATCCACCTGAACAGGTTGCTGATTTTAAAGAAGTGCAGTTTTGGCATGAACGCTGTTTCTGTATAACTAAATTTGGATGGGGTGCCTATGTCGGAGTTCAATGCATTGACGATTGACGGCCAATCAAAGTGGAGCCTTGCTGCGTATAAATACATGTTTAACACACGGCTCACCCGAAAACCGTCCTTGACCCTGCAAAGCCAAGCCGTGAAAACGTGGGAAATTTATCCAGGCGACACCTCGATTGCTCCCCCCGCTTTTTTCTTGCCAAATCAGCTTGAGCGTGTAACCGGATGGGAAGAGAAGCTTTTTTATCCTCACGAGCATCCCCGCCGCACAATGGAAGGCGTCGGTCGTGTTGAACATGGTCCGACTAAAGGTTACCTGCTTAAAGATGTCTGGTTAATCGATGGCACGCTCTACAAAGGCAATGCCAAATCCTGGTTGTCACCGGGTTCCGGTTGGTTACCAAAGATTCGAGTAGAAAACGAGATCGATCGCGGGGCGTTGTATTGCACCGCGGGGGGAATCAAGTGGTTTGGAACGTGGTTGATGGATGATTGTTTAACCTATCGATTGGCATGTGAAGAAGGCGTTCCGGTGAGCGCGCTACCCTCGGCAGATAGTGTTTCCACAGCAAGGCAGGGCATGCTTCACACTCGCGGTTATGAGAACTGGCTTGATATGAGGCCCGTTTTTTTACGTAACGCATTTTTTCGTGAACTCGTGATCTTTGACGATCTATGCCAAAACAGACATAAGCACCGGCGTTTCCGTGAGATGGGGGAAAAGCTGTTATCACACGTAACAGTTCGCTCCCACCCAGGCGTGTTCATTCTGCGAGGTGGCACGGGTGAACTGCGATTGTTACGCAATGAGATGGAGCTGGCTGAACGGCTACGTGACCGCAGAGGGTTTCGCATTCTCAACGCTGCGACGTCCGATGTTTCGACCATCGTGGCGACCTGCGCCGGGGCCAGAACCGTGATAGGGGTCGAGGGGAGTCAACTTATCCATGGGGTTAATGTTCTCCCGCCAGGTGGTTCGCTGCTGGTACTGCAGCCGCCTAATCGCTTTATCTGTTTCTTTAAATACCTAACGGATCGTGATCAGCAGAACTTTGGTTTTGTGGTCGGTACACCAGAGGGAAATGGTTTTAGAATCGACCCCGATGAAGTCGAGCGCACGCTGGATCTCTTTCCGTCCTGATATGGCGAGGCTGTAGGCCTCGCCTTTATTGCGCATCAAATGGACCTTGAGATTACCCAGGCACTCAAGACTGGCTAGTAAGCATGTTTGCCGGAGAAGGCAAACACCGTTCGTACAAGAATGACGAAATCGAGCCATAGCGACCAGTTGTTGATGTACTCGATGTCCGAGTCAACACGCCGAATCATCTGATCTATATCCTTCGTTTCACCACGATAGCCACGTACCTGAGCCAGGCCTGTGATGCCCGGTTTAATGTTGTGACGCGCAAAGTAGCCCGAGACATCGGGCGAGTACTGAACATCGTGTTGAATAGCGTGCGGGCGAGGCCCCACCAGAGACATTTCCCCCATCAAAACGTTGAACAACTGCGGTAGCTCGTCAAGGCTGGTTCGCCGAATAAAAGCCCCAACCCTGGTCATGCGAGGGTCATTCTTTTGCGCCTGCTTGACGATGCCGTCTTCAGGCTGATGGACGACCATGCTTCTGAACTTCCAGATCCGAAAAGCTTCTCCACTCCACCCCATGCGCTGTTGACGAAAGAATATGGGGCCGGGGCTGTCGAGCTTGATGGCAATGGCGACGGCTACCAGAACCGGCGCTGCAAGAACCAAAATGAGAAAGGCCAGGACTTTGTCCTCAAGGTTCTTCAGAAACAGACGCATCCCCATCAGCGGAGTTTCAGACAAGGTCAGCACGGGAATGCCGGCAATTTCGCGAACACTGTGGTTGATCAGGCGCAACGAGAAAATGTCAGGCACCCAGTTAACAGAGATGTGTTTATCGAACAGCCTTAAATAAACATCCTGGATGACCTCTGATCCACCTAAAGGGGTCACGAAATAGACGGTACGAATGGCATGTTTGACAACTAACTCATCAAGGTCGGAGATATCGCCCAGTATCGACAGACGTTGCGCGCCTTCCAGACTTTCCTTTCCCCGATCATCGTCCGCGCCAATCAACACACAGCCGACTATGCGCTCACCGAGCCAGGGATTATTGCTGATTTTCTTGTGAAGATAGCTGGCCAGTTCGCCCGAGCCAATGATGAGCGAGTTTTCCAATTGGGTCGAGTGGGCCAAAAATTTCTTCTGCATCTCGCGTGTCGCGAGGTGCAAAAGCATCTGAGCAAAATATCCAGCAACAAATAACTGCCCGACCAATAAACGCGAGTACTGTTCGCTTTGCTTGGTAAGAAAGGCCATGGCAACGAGAAAGCCAAACGTGGCAGTCCATGCTTTCAAAAGCTTGAAGGCTTTGACGGTAAAACCAACGTTGCTGCGGTAAATAGCATAGTGGTCGTACACGACGGCCAACGCCCCCAGTAGCAACAGGAGCAGGATGACATAGGACTGCGTTATGAAGCCGATATGATAATTGATCAAGAACCACGCAACACCAGTCACCGCAACACAATCCAGACCAGCCTGAATAACGATACTCGTACTGCTTCTTCGCTGGAGAACGGAGCGGGTACTGTTGGGCTCAAATATCATATTTAGACCTCATGCCTGCTGCCCCTCGCGCTCGCTGATCACGCGATTCAGTTCATGCTGCCCTCGCTTGAGAGCGTTGGCGTCACCGTGATTAGCCACTCGCCTTCGAAAATGGGGGCTTTGGGAGCATGTGGCGACGCGTGCTATCACTTTAGCAGTACTGTGAAATCATTCACTGAATCTGCGTAGTTCTGAGTAGTTTAGTAGAACCTTCGGGCTTGAAAAAATGAAGCCCATCGAGATACCGACCGGCCGGCAGCAGGGCGGTCCGCGGTGTCAGCAGCAAGGTAGTGCCTGGTCGGCAAACGGGTAGGGGGCGCGAGTGTGGTCGCGCAGTGATCGAGGCTTACACCGTGTTGAAATCTGCGTGCATTGCGCACTGATTCCATCGTGGTAAAACGAGACGGCGCTCACAATGGGCGCCGTCTCATTTGGGCCGATCAGACGCGTTCGAACAACACGGCGATGCCTTGGCCGCCGCCGATGCACATGGTCGCCAGGGCATACCGACCCTGAACACGGTGCAGTTCGTGAATCGCCTTGGTGGCGATAATCGCACCGGTTGCGCCTACCGGATGGCCCAGGGAAATTCCCGAACCGTTCGGGTTGACCTTCTCCGGGTCGAAGCCCAGTTCCTGCGCCACGGCACACGCTTGGGCCGCGAATGCTTCATTGGACTCGATGACATCCAGGTCGGCAACGGTCAGACCAGCGCGTTTGAGGACCAGGCGGGTGGCGGGAATCGGTCCCAACCCCATCAGCTCTGGCTCCACGCCGGCATGGGCGTAACCGACCAGTCGGGCGATGGGCTTGAGGCCTTGGTCGAGAACCATCTGACCCGTGGCCATGATCAGTGCTCCGGCACCATCATTGAGGCCCGACGCGTTGCCGGCGGTGACGCTGCCGTCTTTTTTGAAGGCCGGTTTCATCTTGCTCAATTGCTCGGCATTGACCTCGGCGCGGACATGCTCGTCTGTCGCAAACGTCACGGTACCTTTGCGGGACGCCACTTCGATCGGCACGATCTGGTCGGTAAACCGCCCTTCAGCAATCGCCCGGGCCGCCCGTTGCTGGCTGAGCAGCGCCAACTCATCCTGAGCCTGACGAGTGATGCCATAGCGCTCGGCGATGTTTTCCGCAGTAATGCCCATGTGGAAACCGCCAAACGGGTCTTGCAGAACGCCGAGCACGTAGTCGATGGCTTGCATATCGCCCATGCGTGCGCCCCAGCGCGCTTGCGGCAACAGATAGGCTCCGCGACTCATCGATTCGACGCCACCCGCCAGGGCAGCGCCTGCGTCTCCCAACATCAAACTTTGTGCTGCGCTGACAATGGCCTGCAAGCCAGAGCCGCAGAGGCGGTTGACGTTGAAGGCGGGTGTTTCTTTCGGCAGGCCGGCATTCATCGCCACGGCACGAGAGATGTAGGCGTCGCGTGCTTCCGTCGGGATCACATGCCCCATCACCACGTGACCGATGTGTTCAGGTGCCAGCCCCGAGCGTTCAATGGCGGCGCGGCAAACGTCAGTGGCCAGTTGAATGGGCGGCACATCTTTGAGCGAGCCGCCATAGCTGCCGATGGCTGAGCGGACGGCGCTGATAACAAAAATGTCGGATGGGTTCATGCGGGTTCCCCTGGAACAGGCCTGGATTCAAGTGTGCTTTTGCACTGTTATATGGGGTGAGTCTAGACACCGTGATGATTTTGGCCTATGCCAAAACTGCTCAAGGGGGATGGCGTTTTTGGCCATTTCAGTTGAAGTCGCTTTTTGATTCGTCTGATCGGGTCAGAAGCGCAGGAAAGAAAAAAGCCGGGTGCACGTCCGTAATGCTGTTCACTTAAGAGAGTCTTGAATCGGAGAAACCTGTGGCGAGGGAGCTTGCTCCCGCTTGAGTGCGTAGCACTCACAAAAATCGGCAATGATTGTCAGATTTTTGGGGCCGCTACGCAGCCCAGCGCGAGCAAGCTCGCTCGCCACAGAGGTGTGCACGATCCAAGAGCGCGCTTAAGTGAACAGCATTAGATACACGTCCGGGCTTTGTCATTCAGGTCTTTGTCAGGCACACGTCTGGTCTTGCTGGTGCCACCCATCTTCAAACTGAAGGTTGAGCTTATGAAGCTCATGATCCAGTTCGTTGATCGAGTTAATGGCGGCCATCAGATCCGCCTCGCCAGTCTTGGCTTCCAGGTAAAGCCCGCGCAAGTAGCGATCATTTACAGTCGGAATCTTGTCAGTCTTTTCCCAGATCGCCACCGCTTGGGAGGTCAGCCCGACAATGCCGGCCAGCCTTTCTTGAGACAAATCCAGCTCTTTACGCAGGAACCGAAACTCTGCACCGGTCAGAGCTGCCGGTTTTTGCGCAATCGTCTTGCCGATAAAGTCATGAAGGCCCTCGACATCCGTGATAGCAACCGACTCGCCATAGGCAGTCTCTTTCACCCTGTAGCCGTTGCTAAGCCAGACGTTCGGTAGCCCGCTTTCAACGTAGTGGTACATCAAATTATCTCTCCCTTTGCATCGTGGTCACTATGACGAGATATCTCCCGTCTTCGTCGACATCGATTGCGCCGACAAGTTGGAGGGGTGACCCAGCCCTGAACCATGAAATAGTGAATCTCCAATCGCCCCCGGGTGCTTGATAGGGACCATCAGTGACCTGTCCTCTGCGAAGGCAATCCATTACGTCAGGCATGGATATCTCTCGCTCAATCATGCGGGACCGTGCGTGCTTAGAGTAAAAGACACGCTCAGATCTATGCGAAAGCTCCCTAATGATTTCCAAGGCTTTCTTTTTGGATAGCGGAAACGGCAGTAGGTCGCTCATGATTATCTATAGTATTTATAGGTTGCGACAGACTAAAGCTCAAGCGCCGATTGTCAAAGCAGGGAAATAAAATGAGACATGTAGCGGAGCAGCGATGGACAGATTTAGTTTATGCGACAGGCCGAACCGACATCATTCATCCAATTACTGCGCCGGCTGGGCGAGTGTTCGGCGGGGATGGGATCTGCCTGGTTCGGTTCAGCAACATACCTCTCGCAGCGGCGGGCTACAGAGGTCAGCCAGTGGCGCCAGAGTAGCCCGATCCTCTGTGAGTACAGGCGTCTGATCAGTTATCACCAATGCAATTCATGCCCTGGACCTGGTAATCCAGCACGTGCTTGCGGCCCTGATGGTCGAGGTAAATCAGCTGCGCGGGGATGATGCCGCATTCTTGCGTGATGATATTGCTGGACAGGTCTTTGGCGATATTCAGGTGGACGAAGGAACCGGTCTTGTCGTGGATAACAGGTTCGGCGGTCTGGGTATCTGCAAACGCAAAACCCGTGGCGAGAAGAGCAGCAAACCCGAGGATTAACATTTTCATGATGACTTCCTCTATTCAGAGGCGGGTTGGCTGCCGATGGGGTGCCCGGCAGTGAATGAAGGTTAACCAGGCGATCCGCACAACCGACCCACAGTTGAATGACAATTTTCTAATGAAACGGCGCCGAAGTGACGGTGGGTGACCGGCGGCATCGAGTATCAGGTCAGCGATTGCTTTGGAGCCGTATGTCGGGAGCGAGGAACGTCACCCATGAGAAAACTTCCAATTGAAGACTGTCTGTCTTAGGGAGTTTGAGCATGAGTGGTGATCAAAAGAGCGAAGCCCTGGCGGCTTGGTATCAGCTCCTGAAAGTGCCCGAAATCCGCATGGATGCCGAAGAGCAATATGACGAGTTGCTCAAGGCTGCCGATGAGATGGAGCGCACCGGACTCATCAGCAGCGTTGAATGGCGCAGGCTGGTTCAAGAGGCGAGCGCTGCTTTTGCCAATGCGACACAAGGGTTGGGGCGCGGAACATAGTGGTCAATCAGGGTGGTCAATCGTCGCCTGCCGGCTGTTCGGCCTGTTGGGCAAACCACTGCATGATCAGCGAGCAGGCTGGATGAGCGGCGGCGGAAGGTTGCAGATTCAAGGCGTAAATACCGCGGGTCTTCAAGGGGTGACCGAACGGAACGACGAGCACGCCTCGCTCGAGTGATTCTCCCGCCAGGGTCAGGTCCGTCATGGCGACGCCCAACCCTCGCGCCGCCGCATCAAGCGCCAACTCGTCGAGGTTGAAGGGGATATGGCGGTAGTCCTCCAGTGACTGGCCGCCATTGGCGTGCAGCCACTGGACCCAGTCATGCTTGTCCGCCGAGCGATGCAACAGTGGGAAACGCACGAGATCGGCCACCGATTCCAACGGCTGGGTCGTGCTGCCCAGACTCGGGGCGCACACCGGCACCAGCGCCTCCTCGAACAAGGTCAGGCAGTCAGGATCGCGGGACGGTTCTGGCAGATAGAGGATGTAGGCGTCGCTGTCGATGGCCGGCTCCACCACTTCCGTGGCCACTGTTTCGATCGACAGTGAAACCTGCGGATGACTTCGATAGAACTCGCTCAACTTTGGCAGCAACCATCGAACCGCCAGCGACACATGCATGCGTATGCGAAAAGGTCGTTTTTGCGGTGTCAGCCGATCTTCAAGGGTTTTCAGTTGCGCCAGGATACTTCGGGCGGTCGCAAGCACCTGTTCGCCTTCCGGTGTCAGTCGAACACTGCGGCTATTCCTCACGAACATCGGCAAGTCGAAGTGGCTCTCCAACTGCTGGATTTTTCGGCTCACTGCACTTTGGGTCAGGCACAGCTTTTGCGCCGCTTGTGTGAAGCTGCCCGAGCCTGCGACTTCGACCAGCGCCTGCAAGGCCTGGAGAGAAGGAACGTGGTGAATTTTATCCATGCGTTTTTTGAATGGCTCGATGAGTTTATAACGTTGGTTGTATCACTACAGGCCTTATAGATTCTAGCTCTAGCCAGCGCCGGCCGGAAAGACTCATGCAATGACGTCATGTTCGGTGCTTGCGGAACGACAGGCAGACGAGGTGATGCATGACCAATGTATGTGGCTGGATTGCGCAGGCGGGGAGCTCTCCCGCTCGCGATACTCTCAAAGGCACGCAAAAAGCCGATTGGCTGATTGTCGGTGCCGGTATTACCGGGCTGTGCGCCGCTCACACCCTCGCTGAAATGCACCCTCAGGCGCGGATCGCGATTGTCGACAGACAGCGGGCCGCGCAGGGCGCCTCGGCGCGCAATTCAGGTTTCGTGGTGGGGCACGAACATCCGGCCAAGGATGAGCTGATCGGCAACCCGGGGTTTGCCGGTTTTGAAGTCGATACTTCGATTTCCCGTGCCGCCAGTGACGAAGTGCGCCAGCGCATCGCTCGTCTGGGCATCGAGTGTGAATTCAGGGAGTCGGGCTACTTCTTCGCCGTCAACGATCCCGGCAAGTTGACCGACGTCGTCGCCAAACTGGCAACGCTACGTGCTGTCGGCGCCTCTGCGCATTTTCTGGAAGGTGAATCGCTGAGTAAACAACTGGGCACCGCGCATTACCAGGCTGCGATCTGGTGCGGCAATGGCAACGCACTGCTGCAACCCGCCAAATACGTGAGAGGCCTGCTGGATACGCTGCCGGCCAACGTGACCCTGTTTGAGAACACCGATATCACTGGCCTTGAACATTTGGGCAAAGGGCGTATTCGCGCCAATGGCACCGATGGAAGCATCGAAGCCAGGCAAGTCCTGGTGTGCCTGAACGCGTTCATTCCGCGCTCAGGGATAGAGGACAGCGGGACGTTCCCGATGGAACTCAGCGCCAGCCTGACACGACCGCTCAGCGACGCCGAGTTCAAGTCCATCGGCGCGGTTGAGCCTTGGGGTGTGCTGTCCACCCGGCCACTGGGCGCCACGGTGCGACTGACTCCGGACCGCCGCGTGATGATCCGCAACACGGCGGAATACCGTTCTCGGGATTTATCCAACAGTGAGCTGCTGCAGCGCCGCAAACACCATGTACTCGGTTTGCAACGACGCTTCCCGTTCTTGAACGAGCAGGACATTCAATACACCTGGACCGGACACTTGAGCGCTTCGCGCACCGGGCAACCGTATTTCGCCAAGGTCGACGAAGGTGTGTTTGCGGTGGCCGGCTGCAATGGTTCGGGCGTCGCCCGCGGCACCCTTTGGGGCCGCTTGCTCGCCGAACTGGCATCGGGTGACAGCTCGCCCATCCTCGAATCGGTGATGCGCAGGGCCCAGCCGGGCTGGCTGCCGCCACGCCCCTTGCTCGATATCGGTGCCATGCTTCGAATGCGCGTGGAGGCGGTCAGGGCCAAAACAGAAATCTAGAACACCCGGCGATCAAACAATAAAAACTCATCAAACACACGGTGATTGAACATGCGCGTCAATAACATTTCCCTGATGGTCGTGCTGACGATGTTGTCGGCAGCCACTTACGCTGACGAAGTCGTCAACATTTCAAACTGGAACGGCTACATCGCCGACGACACCTTGACCACGTTCACCAAGGAGACGGGGATCAAGGCGACGTACGACATTCACGACAGCAACGAAGTACTCGAATCCAAACTGATGACCGGCAACACCGGCTATGACGTGGTGAGCCCTTCAAACCATTTTCTGTCCCGATTGATCAAAGCCGGGGCGGTGCAGAAACTCGATAAAAGCCAGCTGCCCAACTGGAAAAACCTTGATCCGGCGTTGATGAAAAAACTCGAGGTCAATGATCCGGGCAACCAGTACGGTTATCCGTACATGTGGGGCACGGCGGGTATCGGCTACAACGTCGAGAAGATCAAGGCGATCTTCGGCAACACCGATGTCACCCATTCCTGGAACCTGTTTTTTGATGAAAACAACATCAGGAAGCTGAGCCAGTGCGGCGTGGCGATTATCGATAACCCTACGCAGATCCTGCCGATCACCCTGAATTACCTGGGGCTGCCGCCGCATAGCCACGAGCCGGCGGATTACAAGAAAGCCGAGCAGGCGCTGCTCAAAATCAGGCCTTACGTCCAGTATTTCCACGCCTCCAAGTACATCAGCGACCTGGCGAACGGCAATGTCTGCGCGGTGATCGGTTTCAATGGCGACATCGTGCAGGCGGCCGCCAGCGCCAAGGAAGCCAAAAACGGCATCGACATCGCCTATTCGATCCCTGACGAAGGCTCGACGCTGTGGTTCGACATGGTGGTCATGCCCAAGAGCGCGCCGCACGAAAAGAATGGCTACGCCTACATGAACTACCTGCTGACACCGCAGGTCATTGCCAACATCAGCAACAGCATCCATTACGCCAACCCCAACCTGGCGGCGGATCAGTATGTTGTTCCGGCGGTGAAGCAGGACCTGGCGATTTACCCGTCGACAGGTGTGCTGGACAAACTGTTTACCGTCGAGGAACTTCCCGCGGCCATTGCACGGCTGACGACCCGCCTGTGGACCAAGTTGAAAACCAACACATAACAACATCGACCCAATCCCTGGGGTGCGCCACATCAGGCGCCCCTGAGGAGTGCGGGCCTAATGTCAGTCAGTTAACCCGCCATGCAATCTGTAGCCGCTGAAATTGCTTAGCGGATTGGCATTAGGCTTACTCCAAGAGATTCTTCGTTGCATGTCATCGCCCTGACCATGGCCTACGCTTATCCCGAGATGGATATTCATTGATCAGGGTTTGCTCCCTGATCGATGTTCAACGGGTGCCCATAAAAACAAAAAGTCTCGGGAGAAAACGCATGTTCGCTTTGTTTAGTCGATTCAGCCGCTACATGGCCGTGGGAATGACCGCTGCCGCACTCGCGACACCGGCCTTTGCGCTGGACACCGTCAAGTTCATGGCCCCGGGTTCTGTGGGTGGCGGTTATGACCAGACCGCCAGGGTTCTGGGCAAAGCCATGATCGAGGCCAACACGGCCAAATCCACCACCTTCGAGAACAAGGGCGGAGCAGGGGGGACGTTGGGGCTGGCGCAGTTCGCCAACAGCACCAAGGGCGATCCGAATGCGTTGCTGGTTGTCGGCGCGATCATGGTCACTGCCATTGAACAGAACACACCGCAAATCACCTTGAAGGACGTAACGCCGATTGCCCGGTTGTTCACCGAGTACAACGTGATTGCCGTGCGCAAGGAGTCTGAATTCAAAACCCTGGAGGACTTGCTGAAGGTCTTCAAGGACAAGCCGACCAGTATTTCCTGGGGCGGTGGCTCCAAGGGGTCGATCGATCACATCGGCATTGCCGAGTTGGCCGCGAAAATGGGTGTCCCGGTCAACAAGGTGAATTACGTGGCCTTCGCGGGCGGGGGTGAAGTCGTTGCTCAGGCATTGGGCGGGCAGATCAAGGTGATCACCGGTGGTTATGCCGAGCTGGGCCAATACATCAGGAACGGCCAGTTTCGTGTCCTCGCCATCGGCGCCCCTGAACGCATTGAAGGCATCGATGCACCGACCCTCAAAGAGAAAGGCTACGACGTGACCATCGGCAATTGGCGGGGTGTTTACGGTGCCGCGAACCTCACGCCCGAGCAGCGCAAAGAAGTGACCGACGCCGTCGTGGCCGCCACCAACAGCAAAGTCTGGAAAGACAATATCGACACCAACAAATGGTCACCCAACGTCCTGACCGGCGATGAGTTCGGCAAATTCGTCGACGAAGAGCATGTGCGGCTGCGGGCGATGCTGGTCGAGGTCGGACTGGTTTCGAAATGACTCAGCCTCGCGCAATCGTGCCGGTGCAACTGGCGATCGGCGCCGGAGTGATCGCCATCAGCGCCGTGTTGGCGGTGGGCGCATTCCGGTTTCCGCCCGAGATGGGCTTCGTGATCCTGGGGGCCCACGTCTATCCGTACGCCGTCGCGGTGTTCCTGGGCGTGGTCGGTCTGTTGCTGTGTTATCAGGCCGCCACCGGTGGTTTTCGCGAGTTGGCAGACCATGATGACGAAGCTGCCCAAGCGCTGCCCGGCGGCAAAGCCGGCGCAGCCTGGGTGACGGCGGGACTGGTGGGGGTGGCCGTGCTGATTAACCTCATCGGCTTCGTATTGGCCGCCGGGCTGCTGTTTGCCTGTTCGGCACGGGGTTTTGGCAGTCGTCGGCCGGTGAAGGACCTCGCCATCGGCATTGCCTTGACCCTGCCGATTTACTGGCTGTTCAACGCCGGGCTAGGGGTTTCCCTGCCGCCCCTTGTCAACGCCTGGATCTGACCCGGGCCGAAGGAGGTAAACAAGGTGGAAACTCTCGCGAACCTGGCCATTGGTTTTTCCGCTGCGCTGACACCGATCAATTTGATGTGGGGTTTTATCGGCTGTTTGCTTGGCACCGCCATTGGTGTCTTGCCGGGTATTGGACCGGCGCTGACGGTGGCGCTGCTGTTGCCGATCACCGCCAAGGTCGATCCCACGGGCGCCTTGATCATGTTCGCCGGTATCTATTACGGCGCGCAGTTTGGCGGCTCGACCACTTCTATCCTGCTCAATACGCCCGGAGAATCGTCCTCCATGGTCACGGCCCTGGAAGGCAACCTCATGGCGCGCAACGGCCGGGCAGGACCGGCCCTGGCCACCGCCGCGATAGGCTCATTTGTTGCCGGCACCATTGCGACGGTGTTGCTGACGTTGTTTGCCCCGATTGTTGCCACGCTGGCGCTCAAGTTTGGTCCTGCGGAGTATTTCGCGATTCTGGTGCTGTCCTTCACGACGGTGTCTGCGGTACTCGGTGCTTCGATGCTGCGCGGTTTTGCCTCGCTAGGCGTTGGGCTGACCATCGGCTTGATCGGCCTGGACTCGACCTCGGGCATTGCCCGCTACACCTTGGCGGTGCCGGAGTTGGTTGATGGCATCGAAGTCGTGCTCGTGGCGGTCGGTTTGTTTGCAGTGGGTGAGGCGTTGTACAGCCTGCTTTATCAGAAAGAAGAAACGTCCGGCCGGCACCGTTTGACCTCGTTGTGGATGACGCGCGCTGACTGGAAACGCTCGGTCCCCGCCTGGCTACGGGGCACGTTGATCGGCTTTCCATTCGGGTCGATTCCGGCCGGGGGCGCGGAAATTCCGACGTTCCTGTCCTATTCGGCGGAACGCAAACTGAGCAAGTACCCGAAAGAGTTTGCGGGCAGCAAGGGCGAGGGGGCGATCGAGGGGGTTGCCGGTCCCGAGGCGGCCAACAACGCGAGTGCGACGGGTTCGTTGGTGCCACTGCTGACGCTCGGCATACCGACGTCCGCTACCGCGGCGATTCTGTTGGCTGCGTTCCAGAACTACAACCTGCAGCCGGGGCCGATGCTCTTTCAGACGTCGGGAGAATTGGTCTGGACCCTGGTGGCCTCGCTGTATGTCGGCAACGTGATCCTGTTGGTGTTGAATCTCCCGTTGGTGGGCCTGTGGGTCAAGCTCCTGCAGATTCCCCGTCCGTACCTGAACGCCGGCATTCTGGTGTTTGCCACCATCGGCGTGTACGGCATGCGCCATTCTTCCTTCGATCTTATGCTGATGTTGGCGATCGGTTGGGGCGGGGTGCTGATGCGTCGTTTCGATTTTCCAGTCGCGCCCGTGATCGTCGGCATGCTGCTGGGGCCGATGGCTGAAAAGCAGCTGCGCAATGCGTTGTCCATCAGCGAGGGAGACTGGCTGGTGTTTGTGACACAACCGATATCGGCCGCGTTCCTCGCACTGACGCTGCTGGTGCTGGTGGTTCCGCACCTGCTTCACGCCCGCGGTATCAAGTTGCATGAGGACGATTGAGCGCAGGCTGCACGGGTAATGCTGTTTACTTAAGGTTGGAGTACATATCCGTTTCTGCGGTGATGGCTGCTGGCGGTTTCGCTTTTACAGCGAGTCACTTTCGAAAAGCCTGCGCGGCCCGGCGGAAAGTAACCAAAGCGCTCTTGCCCCCTGTCGTTCGGTGCCTCGCCTAGGCTCGGCATGCCCTCGCTCCGGTCCTGCTCCGTGGGCCCGCCGCCATCGGCCATCCATGGCCGGGGGCGGCTAACCCGGCATCCATGCCGGGTTGCCCACTGCGCAGAACC